>JALRLN010000121.1 GCA_023254445.1 Candidatus Poseidoniaceae archaeon
CCACTTCGTTGTTGGAGGTGTAGAAGTTTGAGTGGTAGTGGTAGGAGTTGCTGTTCCGCTGGCCTTGAATCAGCGACGGGGCGCTGTCGTAGAAACCGAAGGTGAGGGTCCGCCAGCCTTCGTAGGCGTGGCCGTACCCGTCGGCCGTGTCGAAGTTCCTGCAGGACTTCATGCTCAGGATGAGGTTCCAGTCGTTGCCACGCAGGCTCTCCGGACGGAACCATCCTTCGAGCGTCATCGTCGAGGGATGGTCCTGCGAGGTACGTGCCCAGCCCACGGCATCGCTGTACAATTCAGAGCCCCAGCTTGATTCAAGGTCGAGCACGCCCCAGTTGGTCGCGTGGTCGGCCTGCTCTGGTCCGTCGATGAAGGACATGTTGCCCTGCTCCGTGTCCAGCGTGAGGTGGAAGGGGTCGACGTCCGTGACCGTTGCGCCGGACAGCGAGTACGAGGGCGTCACGGCCATGACGCGAGCCGAGGAGGGGGCGATCCCGTACTCCACCGTGATGTCGTCGAGGAAGATGTAGTCGTAGTAGTTCGCGTAGTAGCGGAAGCGGAGTTGGACGCCGTCGTACAGCGCCTCGGCGGGCAGCCGGACGGTGTTGGGCACCATCGTGTTGTACCACTTGCGCTGACGCGGGTAATCGGAAATCTCCTGCCACGAGCCTTGGTCGTCCAAGTACTCCAAATACAGCACGTCGTTCGAATCCTGCGCATCCCAGCAGCGCGTCCACGAGTTGTAGCCGAACTTGATCTGCGCAAATTCTGCGTCGCCCATGTCGTAGGAAGGTGAGGTCAAGGTTGGGCCTTCGTTGCTGGTGCCGTTGCCGCTCGCGAGGACGACGGAGTAGCCATGCCTGTTCCACGCGTTGCAGTAGTACCGGGCTCGGGTGGTGCCCCATCGGTAGGCCAACTCCCAGCCTTGGAGGCCGTCTTCGAAGTCGTAGGAAAAGCGCTCACCGACGAAGGGGTTCGCTTGCATGCGCGTGCCGTCAAAGGTCCACGAGGACAGCAGGTCGGGGTGGCTTGAGGGCGGCACGAGGTCCCACGTGTCGCCGATGGCCTGTGCTTCAAGGGCCACCGACCAGAGGTGAATGGCGTCGATGGCGCCCGAGAAGGTGCGGCTCGCGTTGCCCGATTCGATGTGCGTGCCGACCCGCACCACGCCAAGGCCGCCGGGGTCGTTGCGGTTCAGCGGCCGCCAACTGTCGACGTAGGTGCCGTTCGTGTAGACGTGAAGGGTGGTCTCGTCGAAGACGACCGCGACGCTCACCCATGCCTCGGCGTTCACGAGGTCGCTCTCGATGCGGTGGAGCACGTCGCCCCATGCGAGGTCCACGCCACCGTCGCCGTTGCTGTCGAGGCTGACGCCCACCGCAAAGCCGCCGTCCTCGGCGTCCACGGTCGAGAAGACCGTCGGTTCGGACGAGGTTTGGTCGGTGAAGGGCATCACGTTGGCCTGGAGGGTGAAGGCCCCGAGGAGGCGCACGTCGAGGATCGGCTCGCTGATGAGGCCGATGCCGTCGATCACGGCCGCCTGCGACGGCGCGTCGATGCCGTAGACAGGAGCGCCGTCGGCATACCCGCGGCCAAGCCGGCTCCACGTCGTCTCGCCATACACCGTGGTTTGCCGGCGGGTGTCGAAGGAATCGTCCTTCACTTCCTTGCCAGCGGCCCCGTCGAAGGTGTAGTACAGCAGCAGGCCGGACTCGTCCCCTCGAACGGTGGTGGTCATGCGGCGGGCCACGTCCTCGGGCGAGAGGGCGTGGTCCCAGACGCGGAACTCGTCCATGTCACCGGCGTACTGCACTTCCGCGCCGTATGCAGCGTAACTGCCACCCACGGTGACGCGCGCGCTTCCGTCCGTGCTGCCGACACCGCCGGCATAGCGGCTTGCCTCGAGCACCCCGTCAACGAACACATAGAGGCAGTTGCGGTTCTTGGTGAAGGCCACGTGGTGCCAGAGCCCGTCCGCCACAAACAGGTCCGCATCGCTGCTTGAGGCACCTGCTTGACCGATGTTGTTCTCCCATGCCCCAACGTACCCGTAGGCCATCTTCAGTTCCCACCGGGTCCCGCCGTTGCGGTCCTCGGAGGCGATGAAGGTGAGGCTGTCCGTGTCCGTCGTTCGGACCCAGGCCTCTGCAGAGTAGTCAACGCCGGTGGTGACGCGCGTCAGGGTCTGGATTTCGTCGGACTTCCCGTTGAAGGAGTAGTAATGCCCGGCACCGACGGGGTCACGCAGCGGCGCGCTGGAGACGTGAAGGGCCCCCTCACGCACGAAGGCGGGGCTGAGGTGGTCGAGCCGGTCGACCGTGTACCCCTCCTCGAGGGATTCGAAACCAAACACGGCCACGAGGTCGTCGCCTTCCTCGATGAGTCGGTTGAATTCGCCGTGCATCTGGTGTTCGCTTAGGGTCGCGTTCCACCAGCGGAATTCGTCGATCCATCCGATGAAGGGCTCGTCGTGCTGTGGGTTGCTGGCCTTGTCCTCGCCACCGAGGATGGGGCGCTGGCGGTCGTTGATGGTCAGCGGGACGCTGCTCCAGGTGTTGACGTTGGAACCGCCGTCGGTGAGCATTTTCAGGTCGCCGTCGTTGAACGCGACCGAAATGTGGGTCCACGTTCCTTCGTAGGCCGTGTTGCTGCTCATCCAGTACGTTTTGCACTCGGTCGTGCTCGTTCCGAACCCGTTCTGCAGCTCAATCCCAAAGCGGTTGTTGGTGCTGTCGAAGACGATGGCGTAGCCTTCGCTGGCCGTGTCGCAGAACTCACCGTCAAGGTCGGAGTACACCGTCGAATACTGACCGACCTGGTCAGCGATGGTGGCGTTGGGAAGCACCCACATCTGCACCGTATGGTCCTCAAAGTCCATCTCCGGGCTGTCGGGCAACTGCACGACACCCGGCGTGTCGAACTCGAGCGCGTGGCCTTGCCAGTCGGCCTTCCCGGCCGAACGTGGGTCGTCGTCGACGTCGTCGTTGATCCCGTCGCCGTCCGAGTCGAGTTCAAACAGGTCGAGCCAGCCGTCGCCGTCGGTGTCCCACGTTTCCTCGCTGTCGAGGAAGCCGTCGTCGTCCGAGTCGTCGTCGTAGTAGTTCAGGACGCCGTCGCCGTCCGAGTCAACACGGCAGTAGGACGCGAAGACGAGGCCGTCGATGTAGTGGCCCTCGCTCCAGCTCCGCCGGTTGACATCCCGCAGGTTAAGCGCGGCGGAGTCGCCAAAGGTCGCGGGAACGACGAAGGTGCCGGTGCTGTACCGCCATTCGTCGACGTTGGTGTGCGAATCCATCAGGTGGGTGCCAACATCGTAGCCCCACGTGTCGCCGATTCGGATGCGCAGCGTGTCCCACGTCTCGCTGTGCCCGTCCCAGTGCCCACGGTGGCCAAGGCCCCAGAGGAGCAGGTCACCGGGGGAGGTCGTGATGTAGTAGGAAACGTCGTTGTCGGAATCCCATCCGTTCCATTGCAGGGACATGTACTGGTCGCCGTCGTAGGCGGGTGGATACGAATCGGTGGTGGACTGCGACCCGTTGTGGAATTCAACGTGCTGCTGCACCCAATGAAGGCCACTCACCGAGTAGGTGTACGCAGAGTTGGCCAGCCGGTTCCCCGTTCCGATGTACTCGGCGGCGCCTTCGTACGAGCCCTCTTCGACCCAGTAGAGTTCGGTGAGGCTCGCTGAACTGAACTGCCGGTCGACGGTCGGTGACCCTGTTCCCTGATCGTTGTAGCACTCCCGGACGTTGTAGACGCCGTCCCCGTCGATGTCGAGGTCCTGCCAGTCGGTGATGCCGTCGCCGTCGTAGTCGTCGCCTGCGTCGAGCGGGTTGGTGTCGAACCAGTGGATTTCGTAGCCGTCGGGCATCAGGTCGCCGTCGCTGTCCCTCGATGTGGGGTCCGTGCCGAGGAGGCGCTCGTCCTCGTCCAGCAGGGTGTCGCCGTCGGAATCAAGGTCGCGCAGGTCGGGCACGCCGTCGAAGTCGGAATCGAAGTCGCCGTCGTAGAGCCCGTCGCCGATGGAGATGTTGTCGATCCAGAAGTCGTTTCCATAATTGAGCGTGCTGCCACCGTTCGTGTAGGCACCCCACGTCAGGGTGTGTGTCCCTGCGGCGATGGTTTCGGTGTGCCGTCCATCGACGATGCCGCTCCACCGCTGCGTGTAGCCCTGGTTTTGCCATGCGCACTGCGTGAAGTCAACACAGAACACCAACCAGTCGTAGTTGTTCTCGCTGTTGACGTAGTAATCGAACGAGACGTCTGTTTCGTCCTCAAAGGTCACGGGCATGGTGATGGAGTTGTAGTCGCTGTTGACCA
>JALRLN010000122.1 GCA_023254445.1 Candidatus Poseidoniaceae archaeon
GTCAGGCATGCACGCGCCGCTCATTTCGGAGAAGGTCTACGAGATCATCATGGCGAACAGCGAACGGCTGGACGCCCACATCGATTACGAGCGGGACCACACCTACGACTACTTTGGTTTCAAGACGCTTGAGCGCTCCTACCTTCTTCGCCTCGACGGCGTCGTTGCGGAGCGCCCACAGCACATGCTGATGCGCGTGGCCGTTGGCATTCACCACGAGGACATCGACAAGGCGCTGCGGACCTACGACCTGATGTCGCAGGGGTACTTCACCCACGCCACCCCCACCTTGTTCAACTCGGGGACGCCCATGCCGCAGATGTCGTCGTGCTTCCTGCTCACGATGCAGGACGATTCGCTGGACGGCATCTACGACACCCTGAAGCAGTGCGCGATGATTTCCAAGTCCGCCGGCGGCATCGGCCTTTCCATCCACCATGTGCGCGCCAAGGGTTCCTACATCAAGGGGACCAACGGCTCCTCAAACGGCATCGTACCGATGCTGCGTGTGTTCAACGACACGGCACGGTACGTCGACCAAGGCGGCGGCAAGCGCAAGGGGTCGATCGCGGTCTACCTTGAGCCATGGCACCCGGACCTGCTCGATTTCCTCGACCTTCGCAAGAACCACGGAAAGGAGGAGATGCGTGCACGTGACCTGTTCTACGCCTTGTGGACGCCCGACCTTTTCATGGAACGGGTCGAAGCCAACGGCGAGTGGTCCTTCTTTTGCCCGAACGAGTGCCCTGGCCTTCAGGACGTCTACGGTGAGGAGTTCGAAGCCCTCTACTCGTCGTACGAGGCGAAGGGACTGGCGCGCAAAACGATGCCCGCACGTGCGGTCTGGGACAAGATTGTCGAAGCCCAAATCGAAACCGGGACCCCGTACATGCTCTACAAGGACGCGGCCAACACCAAGTCCAACCAGAAGAACCTCGGGACCATCCGTTCCTCCAACCTCTGCACGGAAATCATGGAATTCACGTCGCAGGACGAGGTCGCGGTGTGCAACCTGGCGTCCATCGCCTTGCCACGTTTCGTCGACGAGGAGCGGGGTGCCTTCGACCACAACCTGCTGTACGACGTGACCTACCACGCGACGGGCAACCTCAACCGTGTCATCGACGTCAACTACTACCCCGTGGAGGAGGCTCGAAACTCGAACATGCGGCACCGGCCCATCGGCCTGGGTGTCCAAGGCCTTGCCGACACGTTCGCGATGCTCGATCTGACCTTCGAGAGCGATGCCGCGCGGGCGTTGAACAAGGAGATTTTCGAGACGATTTACTACGCGGCGTGCTGCGCGTCGCTGGACGCTGCCAAGCGTGAGGGCCCCTATTCCTCCTTTGCCGGCTCGCCGGCAAGCAAGGGTGACCTCCAGTTCGACCTCTGGGGCATGAACGACCACAGCGGTCGCTGGGACTGGGAGCAGCTCAAGGCCGAAATCGTGCAGCACGGCATGCGCAATTCGCTGATGGTCGCCCCGATGCCGACCGCCTCCACCAGCCAAATCCTCGGCAACAACGAGTGCTTCGAGCCCTTCACCTCCAACCTCTACGTGCGCCGCACCTTGTCGGGTGAATTCGTTGTGCTCAACAAGCACCTCGTGCGAGACCTCATCGCGCTCAACATGTGGAGCATCGAGATGAAGGACGAAATCTTGCGTCACAAGGGCTCGGTCCAGAACATCATGTCCATCCCAGAGCACCTCCGTGAGAAGTACAAGACCACCTGGGAGATCAAGCAAAAGCGCGTGCTCGAACTCGCCGCGGACCGCGGTGCGTACATCGACCAAAGCCAGTCGCTCAACATCCACATGGTCGATGCCAACCCAGCGAAGGTGACGTCCATGCACTTTGCAGGATGGCGCCTCGGCCTCAAGACAGGGATGTACTACCTGCGCACCAAGGCCGCGGCGGACGCCATCCAGTTCACCGTGGAGCAGAAGGCGGCCGAAGACCAAACGGTCGGCGGCCTGCAGGAGCGTGCCGAGGACGCCGACAGCATGGACGCCATCGCGTGCAGCCTCGACAGCCCCGACGACTGCCTGATGTGCGGCAGCTGATGCGCTTCAGGCCCACGGTTCCGCCCGTGGCGTGAACAACGCTTCATGAAGGCCTGTGCCCGGTTGTGTGCATGCAAGCAGCCTTGCTCGACCGTCCAGCGGCGTTGGTGCTTGTCGTCACGCTTCTCGCCGGTGCTGCTCTCGGAGCAGGCCTCACGTCGTTGGTGAGCGAGGGGCTGTCAACACCACCGCCGCTGAGGATCCTCGCATCCGACGACGTGGGTGTGAACTCGTACGTCATGATCGAAGTCGACGACGGTGACAACGACGAACGGCAGGAAGTCACATGGACCATGCACACGTTCACTTTCAGCACCGAAGGGGAGGCGTCCGGCCTGCTGACCTGGGACTTCGGCGATGGTGCAACGGCCGTCGGTCCGGTGGTCGAGCACGCGTTCGAGACGTCCGGCCGGCACACGGTCACCGTCGTTGACGCCGATGAGCCCGGTCGTGTGGCTTCGGTTGACGTTCGGGTTGAACTGCAGGGCGAAGTCGTGTCCGACAACATGGAATGCACGTGCGCTCCAACGGCAAAATCGACGCTTGTGGACCTTCAGGTGACGCCCGAGGCGGTGTCCATCGACGTGGAAGTTCGTGTCGAGCACGAAGGCAGCAGCGAATCGTGCAGCCTGCGCAACCCGTTGCAGGAGTGCCACGTGCGGGTGCTCGTGGAGCGCGTGAAGGAAGGCGACGTCGTGGCCCGGGACGAGGTCTTCGACGCGACCTTCCGTGAGAACGAACTGCTGATTCCGTTCACGGTTGAGGCGGTCGACCTCCAAGACGGTGAATCGTTGCGCTTGAGGTTGGAGACGGACCAACTGCGCGACTGGCACAAGCCGACCACCACATGGATGACGGCGGTGTGATCAGGTCTGAAGGCCGTCAAAGCGACCAGCCGCCAAGGACAACAGCCACCATCCCACGGGGAGGAGGAGGCTTGCCACCAGGCCAGTGATGGCGAGCGAGGGGATCATGGTGCTCTCGCTCACCCGCCATGCCCACGCGAAGACCGGCACGAGCACCATCCACAACCACAGGCGCGCTGCCCTGCTTGGCGTGCGCGTGCCTTCAACGTCAACCAACGGGGCGAAGAGCCATCGAGCTGCAGTCACGATCGGATTCAGAGGGACCGTTTTTTGTAAGGCTGTTTTGCCTTGATATCAAATCGAGGTACTCTTTATGATGACCATCGAGAAATTGAATAATCGGAGTGATCACTGGACGATGATGTCAGTTTTGTAGAGGACAGACTCATCCAACCTGATCAGGGAGTTGCTGACGAAGGAACATCAACGCCTTGGCGTGCAGTGAAGGTAGACGATCGTCTGGTTGAACAGCAGGGATAACAGGTGATAATCCAGCCATTGGTGTGCAGTGCCTGCAGGATGCGAAAGGTTCCGTTTGAAGGAGATGGGTTTGAATTTCTGTTGCTACTGTGTCTTCGCGTAACTCCAGTCCATCGCTGTCTGGTCCAAATTTAGCAGATCTAGAGCAGGGGAACAATCGTCCGCGCTCAATTGTCACGCAGTGTTTTCGATACCAGCAATTCGTCCAAACCCGTTTTGCTTCTTGCTCTGTCAGCGTGACCTCTTGCATGTTTTGATCCCAATGGCCATGCCGTCTATCGCGGACTTCCGCATCGATGAAATTTGCTTGCAACCAGGACATCCAAAGGTGAATCAAAGAATCTTCTTTTTTGTAATTACTAATGCTGATGATGTCAATATTTCTAATTGCCTCTAGGTCAAGTAGATTTGGTGTCAATCCATTGGTAACAAGTTCGATTTTATTTGTAGCCTCGCTCGAGGCGAGCAGATTAATC
The DNA here is from genome assembly GCA_023254445.1 of Candidatus Poseidoniaceae archaeon. Taxonomy (GTDB): domain Archaea; phylum Thermoplasmatota; class Poseidoniia; order Poseidoniales; family Poseidoniaceae; genus MGIIa-L3. The sequence goes on from JALRLN010000122.1 coordinate 3,888, forward strand.
CATGCTGCAAGATGTTTCGACAGTGTGGGTTCACCCCCTAGTACAGCGATTGATTCAATCTTAATCTGCAGTTTTTCAAGAATTGCAAGGGCTTTTTTCAGTTGCGGTAAGCCATCAGGCCACGGATTTGGCTGCTGAGGGATATTAAAACCGCAGTCAGAACAACGTAGGCTGCATGCTGACGTTATCGAAACTTCAACTTCTGGCAGAATGGCCCTTCCCACCTTATCTTGCCAATTCTCCATTGACACGATATGGCGAGGAAATTAAATGAGGGTATGGATTGTTTTTCACATGGCTCGCAGGATCCTCGTTTGTGGAACCCAAGGAGTCGGTAAAACAACAATGCTGAGGAAGATTTCTGAGGT
>JALRLN010000123.1 GCA_023254445.1 Candidatus Poseidoniaceae archaeon
ACTTGGTGGAGGCAATGGCAATCGCCATGCTCTCGGGTGTGGTGATGAGGATGTGTGGTGGCTTTCGGAGCATCTTCTGGCGGTCCGATTGGGAGGTGTCACCGGTGCGTAGCCCAACGCGGATGTCCTGAGCGCGGTCGGGAAGGAAGCGGGCCTTGATCTCTTCAAGCGGTCCAATGAGGTTCCGTTCGATGTCGTTCGCAAGGGCCTTGATCGGCGAGATGTACACGCAATGGATGTGGTCGCCCAGCGTGTTGTCCAAGGCCCTGCGGACGAGGTCATCGATGACCGTGAGGAAGGCCGTCAGGGTCTTTCCGGACCCGGTCGGGGAACACAGCAGGAGGTGCTCCTTGTCCATGATGGCAGGAATCGCCAATTTTTGGGGGCGCGTAAAGTCCGGAAACCGGTCGAGGAACCAGCGTCGGACGGGCTCGCACAGGCGAGCAGCCAACGCCTCTGTATCAGAGGGGTCCTCCAAGTATGCGATTTCTGGCATTCTTTGTTCACCGTCTCAATGCGGTGGCCTCGCAATTGACCCTTATTTAAAGAAGCGGTCGGCGTCGTGGTGCAGGACCGCTCAGGACCACGGTGTTCCACCGCGGCCCCAGCGTTGGATCGCCTCCGTGGCCGGAGGTGGCGGTGGGTGCAAAAGCGGCGACTCGGCGTTGTTCGGTGGGGACAGGACCTCGTGCAGCGCCTCGGTTGGGCATGACCCGATGCAGGACAGGCAGCCGACGCACGAGGCTTCGACGACGACCACCGGACGCTTTGCATGCGGGTGGTCGGCAGGGCGCTCTGTCAACGGAAGGAGGGCCTCGAACGGACAGAAGGTGATGCAGAGGTCGCAGCCCGTGCAGGCCCCTTGGGTGATGCTGACCATCGCCTGCACCATGGTTCGAACGCAAGGCCGTCGCTTTTCACCCCTCGCACGTGCCCACGGCCGAGGGGTTGAAGGACGCGAGAACGAGGGCAAGGCATGGACGATGAACGCGCAGCCGTTGAGCGTCTGGAGCGACTGACAGGAATGCTACGCCGCCGCGGCGTGGTGCTGCCTGCGTTCGAGATCCACGGCGGCGCCAAGGGCCTGTACGATTTCGGGCCCGTTGGCGGGCGCCTCAGGGCCAAGGTCGAGTCGGTCTGGCGCGACCACTGGACGTCCCAAGGCGACGTTGTTGAGATTTCATGCCCCACGGTGACGCCCTTTGCCGTCCTCGAGGCCAGCGGTCACGTAGCGGAATTCAGCGACTTCATGACCGTGTGCGGCGCCTGTGAGGAGGCCAGCCGGGCGGACACCATGCTGGAAGCCCACCACCCGAACCCCGACGCCCTGAGTTTGGCCGACCTGCAAGCGCTGCTCGACGAAGCCTCCCCTGCATGCCCTGCGTGCGGTGAGGTGTCGTGGAGCCCAGTCAAGGCTGAGAACCTGATGTTCGATACGGTCATCGGCGCGGGCTCATCGGGCCGTGCTGCTTTCCTTCGCCCGGAAACCGCCCAAGGCATGTTCACGAACTACCCGGCCCTGTACCGCCATTTCCGTGAACGCCTTCCCTTTGGGGCCATGCAACTCGGACGGGGCTACCGCAACGAAATTTCACCCCGCCAGGGGATGATCCGGCTTCGGGAATTCAACATGGCCGAACTGGAGTACTTCATCGACCCTGAGGTCGAAGCCGCGCATGACCTGAGCCCTTGGTCCAACATCAACGTGCACCTCGTGCCCGCCGAAAGCGAACCCGGTCCTTCCACGATTCCAGCGGCGCTGGAGGCGGGGACCATCCTCCATCCAACGGTGGCCTGGTTCATGGCGCGGACCTACGACCTGATGCTCGCTCTGGGCGTTGACGCAGACCGTCTCAGGTTCCGTCAGCATGCCCGCGACGAAATGGCACACTACGCCATGGACTGCTGGGACGTCGAACTCCACGGCTCCTACGGCTGGGTTGAATGCGTTGGCATCGCCCACCGCGGTTGCTACGACCTCGACGCCCACGAACAGGCCACGGGGCAGCGGTTGAGAGCATGGCGCTCCTTCGATGCACCTCGGACCGTCGAGGTGGACGGGTGGACCGTGGAAGGCGCCGTTGCTGGCCCTGCGTTTCGGGCCCTTGCAGGGAAGGTCAAGGTGGCCGTGGAAGCCCTCGACGCTTCCGCGTCCTTTCCTTGTTCGCTGACCCTTGAGGACGGCAATGTCGTCGAGGTGCTTCCCGAGCACGTGAAGCGCCTTCAGCGCACCGTGACGGAAGCCGGCGAGTGGTTCGTTCCGCACGTCGTCGAGCCGGCCTTCGGCATCGATCGCATCATCTGGCACCTCATCGACCACGCCTACGAAGAAGCGGGAGAAGGCGACGAGGCCTACGTTCGGCTTCGACTTCACCGCGACGTCGCACCCGTGGATGCAGCGGTGTTGCCCCTCTTCGAAAAGGACGGCATGGGCGACCGTGCGCGGGAGGTGCATCGACGCTTGTGCAGCCTTCGAGGGGTGCAGGCCATCTACGACGGCAGCGGGTCCATTGGCCGTCGATACGCGCGTGCGGACGAGATTGGAACCCCGTGCTGCATCACCATCGACCACCAGACGCTTCAGGACGGCACCATGACATGGCGCGAGCGTGACACGGGCGAGCAGGAGCGCTTGAGCATCGAGGCCGTTGAAGCCCGTCTTCGCGCCTGAGGGTGCATCGGGTTGATACACCGTCGCACACGCGTTGCCGTTGTGGCCTTCAGCGATTGGACCGAGCGCCACCGCCCTTCCTCGGAGCGGCAGCTGGAGGGCAACCTGAAGCAACGCCGCCGGCTCAAGGAATGGCTGGCAGAATGGGAGCAGGGCCGTCCAAAACGGCCGGGCGTGCTCCTCGTCGGCCCTCCCGGCGTGGGCAAAACCTCCGTCGTGCGCGCCATCGCCACGGACCTCGGGTGGTCCGTGATCGAACTCAACGCATCGGACGACCGCAACGCTGCAGCCATTCGACGTGCGGCAACGCACGGCGCCACGCACCGTTCGCTCTTCCACGAACCGGGCGACACCAGCAAGCGCACGCTCATCCTTCTCGACGAGGTGGACCACCTCGGTGGTGGCTTGCGGGCCGTCAGCGACGATCGCGTTCGGACGTCCATGTTGGGCGAGGACGACAAAGCCGAGTTGAAGGGGGACTCCGGAGGAAAAGCAGAACTCTTGCGCATGCTCGAACAAACCAGCCAACCCGTGGTCCTCGCATGCAACGACGAAATGGGACTCTGGGGCTCAGGGTCGTCCTGGCGCAGCACAAGGGACAGGTTCGCGCGTCATCTTGTGACGGTCAAGTTTGAGCGGGCCTCGGACGATGCGTTGCGCCGAATCGCCCGCCATGTCTTGCGGGAGGAGGGCGTGACCTTCGACGCGGACGCCGTCGACCTGCTGGTTCAGAGCAACCCGGGCGACCTCAGGGCGCTGGTCCGTGACCTCCAGGTGCTGTGCGAAGGCTTCGACCGCGTGCTCACGGCCGACCACGTTCGGGAACGGATGGAGGCGGGTGGCCGGGATCTGAACGTCGAAATGTTCCCCGGTTTGGCGGCCATATACACGAGCCGGACGGCAGAAGAGGCCCTTCGTCACGCCAGCAGCCTCGACAAAGACCCGGCTGAACTCGTCGACTGGGTGCATTGGAACAACGGTGCCTTGTTCACGTCGGACCGGGCTCGAAGCGAGGGGGCGACGGCCCTTGCAACCGCTGATCGTGCTGCTGCTTCGCGCTACCTCAACACCGCGCATCGTTCCTCGTACTGGTCGCTGCACCTGAGCAGCCTCGCTGCGTCGGTGGTCAATCCATCCCCCCCCACCGGTCGCATCTACACCTCCTACCCGGCCTACTTGCGTCGTTCCGCCACACGAACCGCTTCCGTGGCGGTGGCGATGGCCGAGGCGTGCGGCAGCAGCAACGCAGCAGCCCGCGCCGAACTGCTTCCTGTGCTGACCGCTGCGGTCAGCGACGCGGGACGGCTCGGCGACCCAGAACACCTCGACCTCTCCATGGAACTTGGGTTGAGCGGCAGCGAACACCTGGCCCTGACGGGCAAACCGGCCACGCACCGCACCTCGAAGGACCTTGTACGCCGGTACGAGGACGCCTTGAGCGCTCGCCTGCAGCAACAACCGGTCGAGGTGGCCATCCCCGCTCCTGAGGACGCACCGAATCCAGCCGCCCAAACGGAGGACATCGTGGACGACCCGGG
>JALRLN010000124.1 GCA_023254445.1 Candidatus Poseidoniaceae archaeon
CGAACACGGGGAGGGCTGCTGGCCGATAGGTGTCTGCTCGAACGGAGTCCAGCAGGATTTCAAGGCGGCGTTCCTTCACGTTCTCTCGCATGCGCCCGCTTCCGTTGTACCCACAATACAGCAGACCGAAGGCGAGACGCGAGACGAAGGCATCGTCGTTCGAAGGGTCGAGGTAGGCCGCTTCGAGCATGTCGGTCTGGGCGCACGAAAGCATGGTCTCCGGGATGGCGTGGAGGGGCCAGCCGGCCTCCGCAAGCAACACGAGGGTGGAGATGTGATCGGTCACGGGAACCTGCTCCCTTGAGCGTCCCGCGACAACACAAGGACGCAGGAGGGTCCCTTCGTCCGTGGCGATGCGCATCTGGATGTGCGGGTCAAGCGAGGTGAACCGATGCTCCATCGTTTCGACGATGTCGATCATCACGTCCCCCATCACGTCGGAGCGGTGGTAGAGGAGCAAACCCGCGGGCTCCCATCCCTTGCTCGCCGCCAACACCGTTCGAAGGAGGTGGAGGCCGCGCCATTCCGCCATGCGCAATCGCTCGCTCAACAGACCGTCCGCAACGGGCGTGGCGGCTTTCATCCGACGTCCTACGTCTGTGAGCAGCGCGTCAAAGGGGGTTGCTTCCGCGGTCACCGGCGTCCCCCCTTCCCTTCCTTTCCGTTGCGACCTGCCTTCAACCGCAGGCGTTCCGCAGAGGCGGCGAGGCGGCGAGGGTCAGTTCGAGAGGTGAAGGCGCGGGATGCCGGCCGCTGTTCCTCCGGAGGAGGGGCCCGAGGACGGACCTCGCAGGTGGCCCCCGCTGGAGCGGGGCTCGGCACCAGGCTGGTCACCTCGGCCTCAGGCGCCTCGATCTTTCGCAGGGTCGCCTCAAGGGTGTTCATCTTGCAGAGGAGGACCATCGCCTGCCGCTCGTCCCCCATCCGCTCCGCCCGTTCGCGCTCGTAGCGCATTGTTCGGAGGTCATGGTGGAGTCGATCCGATTCTGAGGCGTTCGACTCTGGAGGAGGGCGAGGGCGACCTTGACCTTCGGATTGGCGGGGTGTGCTGCTTGTTGCTGTCATGCGTTTGTAAGGGCCTCCTGAGGCGGAAATTTCGCTCTCTCAGCCTGCCCCTTTTTCCGATGTTCGGAGGTAGTTTTACACACAAATCTTCCTTGTATGCTCCATGGGTTGGGGAAAAAAAATCGCTTCGGTCAACGCCCCGAAAGAAGTCATCGATCAGGACTTGCAAGGCTTTCTTCCACCGGATGAAGACGTAGGAAGCGACTTGGGACGGTTCCCGCTGCAACTTCGGTTCAGCGGTGTGGACGAAGGATTGATCCGGCAGCTGAAAGCCACCTCATCACGCTTCACGAAGGTGCTCGACGGGCGCCTGAAGAGCGCCCGTCAACGTGGGTTGTCAACCCGGTTGAGCGTGCTTGCGTACGAGGCCATCGTGCACACTCCGGAGTACCCTGTGTGGACCATCGGCTACAAATCCCGGAGGATTCCGAACTACGTCCCAAGCAACGGCTTGTTCAGGGAACTCCCCCCTCTCGACGAGGACGAAGCCGAGCACATCAACGCATGGCGAACAGAGGAGTCGTCGCCTCGGGCGAACGCACGTGGAGCGCACGTTGCGACGTTCACCTGGATGCTCAACGCAGCAGAGACAAACCAACGTGTGATGCGGGAAGTCCGTCTGCTTCGCCTCTTTGAACAAACAGCACGTGCTGAGGCGTGCGCCCACTTTCGGCAGTATTGCCCTCCTCCCACGGCTGAAGGACAGCACTACTGGCCCTCAGCGGACGAAGTTGCGACCTTCATAGCGCGGGGGAAATACAGCCACCGGGTGGACAAAGAAATCGTTGGCTGCCTGCACATGGTCACGAAGAAGCAGGAGGATGGCCTTGCCTGGCACGCGACGTGGAACCGAGGGAAGCGGGGCGCGGTCCTCAGTTCGGTGCTGGCACGTCGGTTGAGCCGCATGTGGCGAAGGCTGGAAGGCCCCTACCTCAGAGCGTTCCACGGCATGCGTATGGACACGCGTGGGCAGTTTGACGCCATGGTACGGGTCGCTGACGACCCGTCGCCGGTCCGGCCGTCGTGGGAGCGCTTTGGTTCCCGTTCTGGAGCGGTGCTCGCATCGAACCTTGTTGATGAGGTGTTCCTGCTGAGCGCAATCAACGCAGACCCCTTGATGCTCGACATGCTGCACACCATGGAAGGCATCGGAGACGGGCAGGCCGTGTCCGCCGATGAGTTGCGCACCTACCTCGGGTACGCCCGCTACACCATGCAGCGGCACGAACGTCAGCGGGATGCGCTTTCATCAACCTCGGCAGCGGCGGTCACGGTCGTTGAACGACAATCCCCCACGTGCGATGAATGCGGCACGGCGCGCCTCGAAAAGAACGAGTTGAAAGGGGAGTTGGCATGCATGGATTGCGGTCTTGTCATCGACTGGAACGAGCCTAATGCTTCATCGGTTCCGTTCCAATCCGATGATGGGAATGGCACCTCGACCAAGCTCTCTCCACTCGAAAAAAAACAGAAAAAACTCCTCAAAGCAAAGAAGCCGCCTGTCGAGCAACGCTGGAACAGGTTCAGAGGGGCCGGATACGCGTGGGCCGAATTGCTCCCTGAGGAGAGCGCAACGAAGCACAAGGGTGAGATCCTCAATCGCATCAAAGAATTCCAGAAGATGGCGAATCAACTGAAGAACGAAGCCATGAGCATCATCGCCGACATCGACGACCCGGACGGGGAAGACACCCACGTCGCCTCATGAGGCGACAAGGTCACCAAGGTCGCGGGCCTTCGCTTCCTCGAGCCGCGTGGCCCACGTGCGCGCCATGCGCGGCCGGTGGGCCTGAAGGGTGGACTTGGCCTCAAGGTGGCTCCAGCCGAAGGACCGGAGCACCCCATACGCGACCACGCCCGTTCGGTCCCTGCCGTACACGCAGTGCAGCAACACGTGCCGCCCCTCGTCGATGAGGCTGCGCACTTCCTCGATGGCGCACAACCAGGGCTCGTCCCGCGTGTCGTGGGCCCGGAAGTACCGGTGCAGCCACGGCACCAAGGGGGCGTCCTTTGGGAAAGCCGGCGGCCCGTGGCACAGCGTCACGACCGTGTGGTCCTCGCTGAGCGTCTCCTGAAAGTCAAGGAGGTCGCAAAGGGTCAACGACCCTTCACCGATGACCATGCGGAGGTTCTCCGAACGGCGCTCCTTGGGGCTCGCCTTGTCCACCTTCTCATGCACGTAGGCCTCCGCTTGCCGTATGGCATCGTCGGACGTCCCATCAAAGCACAGCACGTAGGGGGAAGCATCGGCCACCTTCTGCTCTTGGCGCGACCCCCACATGTGGTGCACGTGCCACAGATCGGTGCACAGGCGATGGTAGTCGTCGTCGGCGATGCTGGCCTTGAAGTTAGAGTACTGCATGGAAAGGGCCTCCTCGGCCAACACGTCGGCGACCTCCACGCGGTGCAGCACAACGCGCGCGGGGTAATCCGCTTCCGGGGTCAACCAGACCTGTGCGTCGGGCCAGAGACGACGTAGGTGCGCCGCCTGACGGGCCCGCACCATCAGGTGGTCGGGTTGGTCGCGATGGGCCACGATGGACACGAATCCGCCGGAAAGGAAGGCCCACACTCAGACCACCTCCATGCTGGTCGAGGGTTCAGGCTCAGGGGCAAGCGAGCTGATGGTCGGAATTGGAACGTCGAGGTCCTCGAGCGAGGGCCTTTCGTAGCACATCACATCGTCGCCCATCATAGGGGCAGGGATCCATTCCCTGGTCCACGACGAACCGTCGTCGGACTGGCTGGGGAACACGGCGAGGTCGAGGATGAGGAACTCGACGCCGAGCAAGCGGCATGCTTCCTGAACGACGATGCATCGCCCAAGGACGCTGTGCCGTTCCACGCCCATCAGCAGGGTAAGTTGGTTCAGGCCGCTCCGGAAGATCAGGAGGCCGAAGTTCGGCATCCAGTAGGTGCCACCGGCAACAAGCCCACGCATGATGCCGGTGATCTGTTGCTGAAGCCGGTCGTCCCGGGCCATCTCCAACTCCCCCGGTGACGGGGGGCGGAGGTCATGCCTTTGGAAGACGAAATCGGGTGTCAGGGGAACTTCCTTCGGTGGGTGTGGTGTTTTGCTCATGCTTTCGTAGGGCCGTTCTACGTCGGCTGAAGGGGCGTGGA
>JALRLN010000125.1 GCA_023254445.1 Candidatus Poseidoniaceae archaeon
ACCTTCGTGTGTCAGGGTTGAACGCTCTCCCCCCTTTCCACCTTTCGGAGGGCCACCTCTCGTCGATCAGGGGCGACGCTTGGTGCAGAGGGGCCGTTCCTTTCTCAGGCCTCAGCCTTGAAATATCGGCGGCATCTCGCGCAGCCTGCCTCACTTAGCTCAGTTGGTAGAGCACCTGACTGTAGTTGTGCAAACACACACGTCTCAGCAGACATCAGGGTGTCCCCGGTTCAAGTCCGGGAGTGGGGACCAAGCCTTCTTGTGCTTCAATCCCCGATAAAATCGGGAGTAAGGATATAAACACGGACACAATAGTTTGCGCACGGACGTGGACACCATGAAGACCAACCGAACCATTGCCCTGCTGCTGACCGCCACCCTCTTCGCCGCTGCCTTCGCTGGCTGCCTCGGTGGAGAGGAGGAGACCGAGGACGACACCGTGACGGTGAAGATCGGCTTCCTGAACCCCCAGACCGGCCCCCTCGAGGCAGACGCTCCCGGCTTCAGCTGGGGCGTCGCTCAGGCCGTCGATGACCTGAACGCCATGTACGAAGGCGTGACCTTCGAGGCCGTTGAGGTCAACTCGGGCTGCGACGGTACCGTCGGCGGCACGGGCGCTCAGACCCTCGTGGACTCCGGCGTCGTCGCCGTGGTCGGCGCGGCCTGTTCCGGTGCCTCCATGGGCGCCAACGCCATCCTCTCGGCGGCCGGGATCCCCATGATCTCCTACGCCTCCACCAACCCTTCGCTTTCCAGCGACGCGGACTACCCGCTCTTCTACCGCATCGTTCCGAGCGACGCGATTCAGGGCCCCGCTGCCGCTGACATGATCGCCGACGCCGGTGCCACCGACCTCGCCATCATGCACATGACGAACGACTACGGCTCCGGCCTCGCCGACGCCGTTGAAGCGGCCTGGAACGAGACCATGCCGATGTGCTCCGCCGGAAAGATCGGCTACGAAGAGACCGCGACGGACTTCGCTGCTTCCGCTCAGGCCATCGCCGACGCTGGTTGCTCCGCGGTGTTCCTCTCCAGCTACATCAACGACGCTGCCCTCATCATCGAGGCCCTCCACGAGGCGAACTACACCGGCCACATCTTCTCCGGTGACGGCCCCGCCGGTGTTGGCCTCTACGAGAAGTACGCGGGCAACGACAGCGGCCTCGCGAACGTCATGGTCACCGCGCCCCGTGCCGGTGCGACCTACGGTGACTTCGACGCCCGCTACGACGCGAACGCGGCCGACGTTGGCAGCATCAAGCAGTACGTGCTCACCGCATACGACGCGACGATGATCATCGGCAAGGCCTCACAGACCGACGGCGGCATCACCGCCGGCATCGAGTCCGTCGGCACCAACTACGAGGGCGCCTCCGGCCTCCTCAACTTCCTCGACAACGGGGACGTTGGTGGCGCTGGCTACGACATCTGCACCTACTCCGGTGACTCCGCGGATGCGGACGGCGGCTTCGCCTGCGCCAAGTACTGGACCGCCGAAGGCGGCGTCCAGACGGCCTGAGTCGATCGGCTTTCCTTCGCACGAACGTGCGGCGGACAGGGCGTCACGGTGGGCCTCGGCCTGCCGTGACGTCCACCGGTCAAGGGGCGTGAGAGCGGGAGCGTGGAGCGGTGTCGACAACCCTCCTTGCCTCGTGGAACTCCCTCTCCCGCGGCACCCGACGCTTGGTCATCACCGCGGTTATCGCGCTTGATGCGGTCCTTGGGCTGCTTCATGGGGCAGGGAGCCTGAACCTCCTCGACCTCATCGTGCTGGGGAACCTCCCCGGCGACCTGGTCTGGTTGCTGCAAACCCTGCAGTTGATCGCCACGGGCTTTGCTGTGGTCAAGGTCGTCTTTGACGACCTTCCCCCGTCACGGCTTCGCGTCGCGATCATCGCAGCCTCCCCTGTCCTCCTCCTTGTTCACGTCCTGTTCAGTTTGGAGGTTCTTCTGCGGGGGCAAGGGCTCAGCACCACGGTCAACCTTGACCTGGCGTCGCTCGGCATGGACACCCTGACGTGGTCGGCCACCTACCTCGCCATCGCGGTTGGCTGTACCCTTACGTATGCGGTTCAGCGGTACGGGAACTTCGCACAGTCGGAGTTCTTCATGGTCGGAATGTATTCCGGCATCGTCCTCGGCTGGATGGAACACGTCCAGCCTTTGGTGACGGCACCTCAGGACGGCGTGCTCTCATGGACGGTTTTCCTGTACGCCTTGGTGCTGGGCTTCCTGCTGTCCGGCTTTGCAGGCGTTGTCGTGGACCGCCTTGTCTTCAAGGGCTTCCGGGACCGAAAGGCGTCGGCCGACGTGATGATGATTGCCTCGCTCGGTGTCGCCCTCGTACTGCGTGGGTTGCTGTACCTCCGCTTCGCCTCGGATTCGAAGCGGTTTGTGCCTGACGCGGACTGGATGGACGGTTCCGGGCAGGCATGGACGCTGCCCTCGCGCGTCTTCCGCATCGACCTTGGAGCAGGCGACCTGCAGGTCGTCAGTGAGGCGAGGGAGGCCTCCTACGCCTTCAACAACGCCATCATGCCCATCGTCACGTTTGGCACGGTGATTTTGCTGCTGGTGCTGTTGACCCGCACGCGCCTTGGGCGCCGCATGCGCGCGGTGGCGGACAACCCAGAGTTGGCCGCTTCCTGTGGCATCAACGTCGAACGCGTGCAGATGATGAGCGCCTTCCTCTCGGCCGGCATCACGGGCGTGGGTGGAACGGTCTTCGGGCTGTACGTGACCTTCTCACCGCAAACCGGGTTCACCCTGCTCCTGCCGGCCTTCGCGGTCATCGTCCTGGGGACGATCGGCTCCATCAGCGGCACCATCGTCGCCGCGCTTGTCATCGGTTTCGTCCGAGCCGTGTCCTCGCCCGTGCTGATCGCCATTGGAAACCCGCTTGACCGAACCAACTACGCCGCCATGGCCGGGGTCACGCCGTACCTGATCATCATCGCCATCCTGCTTGTGCTCCCCAAGGGGTTGGGGGACGGCTGGGAACGCTGGCGTATCGAACGCCTCAGGTCCAAGGCGACCGTCCGCAAGGAGCCCAACCACCGCGTGGCCGCGGTCTTCGCGGTGTTGTTTGGATGGCTGGGAGTGCATCACCTTCACCTCAAGCAAAACGCCCGCATGGTGGCGATGGCCGGCTTGACTGCGACGTCGTGGTTCATTCACACGGTCGCGTCCTTCATGCGCGAGCATTCCTGGGCAGGCCGCGATGCGCTCGCACCGAGCGGCATGGACGAGGCCTCAACCGAGGCGTGGTTGAGCCTGATCGGTACGGAGCAGGCGCTGCTGAACGCCTTCGGTTTCGTTGGGGACGTGCTGTGGCCCCTTGTTCCGCTGCTGGTCTGGGCCTACGCGCTTCGGGAAGCACAGTTCCTCGTTACGGGGCGCCATGGAGAGGACCCCTTCCCGGCCCTCACGAGGCATTGGTCCTCCTTGTCCTCCAGCCTCGGCCGAAGCGCTGCTGCTGCCTCTGGGAGCCTTGGTGGCATGCTCGGTCGAGCGTCCGGGGCACTCCGCCCCGCCTCGGCCACCTCCACCCCGCTGGATGCGGCCCTGAGCGGACTTGGCGACCGGCTTCGAGGCGCGGGGGAACGCTTGTTCGAACGCCTCGACATGCCAGAGGGCCGAACCTCGGAACGAGGGTCGACCTTGACCTTCTTCGCCCTCGCTGCGCTCCTCCTCCTCGTGATCCTCTGGCTGCCGCTGGACGGTCGGAACGATTGGGGATTCTACAAGACCCTGCAGGTCAGCAACGTCATGGCCACGTTCGCCATCTTCCTTCTCCTCGCGTTCTCGCTCAACCTGCACACAGGGATGACGGGTCTGCTGAACTTCGGTGTGATCTTCTTCGCCAGCATCGGCGCCATCCTCGTCGGCATCCTCACCGCGCCGCAGGAGTACTTCGGCTATGGGTGGCCGATCCTCCCTGCCGTGCTCGCAGCGATGGTCGTCGGCGCCGTTGCAGGGTGGTTGATGGCTGGGCCAACGGCCCGGCTGAGGAGCGATTACTTTGCCATCATCACCATCTCGATGGGCGAAGTCGTGCGGCT
>JALRLN010000126.1 GCA_023254445.1 Candidatus Poseidoniaceae archaeon
TCAACCTGTTTGCCGGCATCCCCAGCCCGATGGCGGCCTGCCGCTACCACTCGCTCGTCGTGGACGAGGCCACGCTGCCCGGCGATCTGACCGTCACCGCCCGGGACGACGAGGGCACCGTGATGGCGATGGGCATGCTGTCGACAAAAATTCTCACGCTCGAGGAGGAACTCGTGATCATCCCGAACAACACCCTCGTGAGCAGCACGATCACCAACCTCGCGCGGGGTGGCGGTGACGGCCTCCCCCGTCGGGTGGTGCTCAGCCTCGACATCGGTGTGGATTACGACGAGAAAACGCCGCACGTCAAGCATACCTTGCTGCGTGTGGCCAACGATTCCGACCTCGTGCTTGACGACCCCAAGCCGCACGTTGAATTCGTCGAACTTGGGGAGTACGCCAAGGTGTACCGCCTCTACGTGTGGCTTGCCTCGTTCGCGGACCTCCGTACGGCAAAGGACCAGTTGTTGTCCGAGATCGACGCTGAATTCGATGAAGAGGGCATCGTCATCCCCTACCCTGTCGCGGTGGAAATGGACCGCAAGCCCGTTCCCGGCGAGGAGTTGCTTGCGCGGAAGCGCGCCCGTCAGCACGCGTCTGCGGCGCGCATGCAGGTCATTGACCGGCGTGTTGAGCGCCAGCGGAAGAGCATCCGAGAAGAGATCAACACCCTCAACGAACGGCTTGCAGAACGCATCAGCAGCCGAGAGCGGAAGGACATCGAGGAAGAAGTCGGCCGTCTTGAGGCGGTCCTCTCGAACCTGGACCTCGACTGAGGTGGTGGAATGGACCGGGCGGTGGTGCTCGGGCGCTTCCAACCGTTCCACAACGGCCACGCATCGTTGCTGACCGCCGCGCTTTCGCACGGGGAACGCCTGATGGTCGCGATTGGGTCGAGCACGGAGGAACCTTCGCTTCGCAACCCGTGGTCGGCCGACGAACGAGAAGCCATGGTGCGCGCATGGCTTGGTGCGACCCACCCGAGACGAACCAAGGACGTCGACATCTGCCACGTTCCGGACATCAACAACCCACCCCGTTGGGTGGAGCACGCGTCCGCCATTCACGGGACGGGAACGTTGGTGACTTCCGACGGCCCAACAGCCACGCTCTACCGTGACGCAGGCTGGAACGTCATCGACGTGGACCTCACCGAACGACCCTCGTGGGAGGGATGGCGCGTGCGGGAAACGGCGCGCATGCTCAGCACCGTTGGCGACGACGACGCTGTTCGCGCCGTCCTCGGCCCCCTCGTCCCGGAGGTCGTGCTGGACTGGCTCCTTGACCACGACGGCCTGTACCGCTTGTCCCTGCTCCGAGAGGGTCCTGTGGTTGGCTGATCATGAGGCCACGACAACGCGGGCCGGGGAAAGCACGCGGTCGTGCAGCATGAAGCCGGGTTCGAGTTCGTCCACAACCTGCCCAGCGGGGTGCTCGTCGGAGGCTGGAACCGTCGTGATGGCCTCCATCGTGGCCGGGTCGAAGGACTGGCCTTTCGCGCTGATGCGCGTGACGTTGGCGGACGTGAGTTCGGACGCAAGGCGCTCCCGCAGCATCTGAAGTCCCTCCAGAACCGGTCCCTCCGCGTCGTCGGGCAGGTTGCTCAGGGCACGGTCCACGTCCACGAGGACGCCCGTCATGCGGCGGGCAAGGTGCTGCGCCCCATAGCGGGCGAGGTCGGCCCGTTCCTGCGCGAAGCGCTTCCGAGCGTTTTGCAGGTCGGCCTCTTTGTAGGCGATTTCCCGCTCGGCGTGCTCCGCACGTGCGAGGGCTTCTTCCAAGGGGTCGAGCACGACCTCCACGGATGCAGAGGGCTGCTCCTCCACGTCGACCTGCTCGGCCTCCTCCGTAGGCTCGGTGTCCTCATCGGGCGTGTTCACCGAGGGTTCCTCGGTCATGGCCTCACCTCCGGCGGGACCTCCTTCAATCCGTCGATGGGGGGACGCCGTCCTCAAGCACCGATGGGAGGGACCACGCTCCGTGCCCCCACGCCGTCGCCGAGAGGTGCTCCCGACCGACGACCGCGACGAGGTCGGTGCCGTCGGCCTGATGCAGCATGTGGATCAGGCTGCCAGCGTTGCGGGTGTGCGCTTCATGCGTGGGGAGGATGCGGGGGTCTCGGTGTTCGTCGAGGGTTTCGCCCAAGGCCTCCCTGCGCTGCATCCAAGAGAGCACGACCGCCTCGACGAGGTCCGTTTCGGTCTTCGTTCGCGCCGCTTGTGCAGCGTCCTTCCACGTGGCCTCGGCGTACAGGTCGTCCACGTGCGGCAGTTCCCGCCCAAGCAGCACATCGAGGTACAGGAAGGCGCGCCCTTCCCAGACCTCCCACGCGCCAGGGCTGCACCACCGCATGACGTGGAGCAAGCCTTCTGCACCGTCTTCGTCATCGCGAAGGCCGTCGAGCAGCGGGAGGTCACGGTCGTGGGCGGGTCGTCCCTCCGACCAGTCCAGCCACTCCGCTTCCGCATCGATGTCAAAGGGGCGGACCAGCCGGGCGTCCGCGTGCGGCCGCTGATCGCGCAGCGTTCGCTGCTGCATCCCATCGTCCACCTCTGCCCACGTCATGCGCAGCATCGCGTCGAGGCTCGGTCGGTGGACGAGCACGACGACCACCTCCAGGCCCATGGACGCTGGCCGAGGGCCGGCGGCTTGAAGCCTCGCCATGCGTTCACAGGGAGAGGTTCAAACCAAGTCGCTGAGAGCCAACCACAGGAGGAGGTCACATGGCGACCATCCAGGAGCAAATCGAAGCGCTCCAAGAGGAGATCCTCCGGACCCAGAAAAACAAGGCCACCAACGCTCACATCGGGAAACTCAAGGCCAAGATTGCCCAGTTGAAACTGAAGCAGGAAAAGGCAGCAGCCTCTGCAAAATCGGGGGGCGGCGACAAGGGCTTCGAGGTAAAGAAATCCGGTGACGCGACGGTCGCGCTCGTTGGTTTCCCCTCTGTGGGGAAATCCACGCTGATTTCCAAGGTCACCGACGCGCATTCCGAGACTGGAGCCTACGCCTTCACAACCCTGACCTGCATTCCCGGCGTGATGGAGCACCGCGGTGCGAAGATCCAGATCCTCGACCTGCCCGGTTTGATCAAAGGGGCCGCCGAAGGAAAGGGGCGCGGCAAGGAAATCCTTGGCGTCATCCGCTCGGCCGACATGGTCCTGTTCATCGTAGACCCTTTCCAAGACGCGCACTTCGAGGTGCTGCACAGGGAACTGCACAACGCGGGCCTTCGGTTGAACGAAGAGCGGCCGCCGGTCTTCATCAAGCGCACCGAGAAGGGCGGCATCGACGTGCGCACCACCGTCGAGCAAACCCACCTGACCCCGGAGGAAATGAGCGCCATCATCCGCACTTTTGGCTACACCAGCGCGCTGGTTACGCTTCGCCACGACACCACGGCGGAGCAAATCGTCGATGCCCTTGCGATGAACCGCGTCTACGAGAAGGCCGTCATTGCCATCAACAAGATCGACATCGCGACCGAGGACCAGATTGTGCACGCCGAGGGGGCGCTTCCGCAAGCATGGCCCATCATGCGCATCTCCGCGTTCAAGGAGATTGGGCTCGAGGAACTCAAGGATTTCATCTACGACAACCTTGGCTTCATGCGCGTTTACCTCAAGCCTCAGGGCGGGGAAGCCGACCTTGAGGAACCGCTCATCGTCAAGGACGACTCCACCGTGGAAACGATTTGCACGAAACTCCACCGCGACTTTGTTCGGAAGTTCCGCTACGCGAAGGTGCTCGGCCCAAGCGCGAAGTTCGACTGGCAGCGCGTCGGCCTTGACCACCTGTTGAAGGACGGTGACCTGCTGACCATCGTCACGAAGCGTTGATGTGCGCCACGCAGCGGGTTGAGGCGTGGCCAACGACCTCGACGACTGGTTTGCATCCGAGGAACGCTGGCGCGACGTGGTCGTGGCCCTTCGTGGCATCCTGCGCGGCCTCGGCCTCGAGGAAGCACGAAAATGGCGCCAGCCCTGCTACATGCACGAAGGGAAGAACATCGCCATTTTGGGCGCCGTGAAGGCCAACGCTGCGTTGACCTTCATGCGTGGG
>JALRLN010000127.1:0-3794 GCA_023254445.1 Candidatus Poseidoniaceae archaeon
GCCGCTGACGGCGAACAAGGGGTGGAGGGCCACGAACAGCAGCATCGCTGCAAGGACGGGTTCGAGGCCGAAGGTGATGCCCATCCCCCATACGATGCCGACGGCACCGCCCGCGGCCACGATTGGCCAGACCACCATCGACGCGAACAGCGCGAACACGAACTGGTAGGTGGTGCGCGCGTCGATGCCCTCATCGGTGGAATTGCCCTTCACCAACCCCAGGGCCGACTGCAGGCCCATCGAGGCGAGGAACACCGGCAAGAGGGGAAGGAAGACCAGCATCTTCAGCAGGCCAGCGGCTGCAGTCGATGGTCGACCTCGCCGCAACCCTCGCCCTTCCGCGTCGAGGTCGCGTCCATCGAGCCCGTGGCCCTCAAGGCGCCGCGCGACGGCCTTCGCTGCCTCCACGGCCGGGGAGCGCAAGGGGGCGGGGGCAATCTCGTCGAGCCCGCGATCCTCGCGCGGCCGGAGGGCGTCACGCTCGCGACGGGCGGCGGCCACCTCCTTGCCCCAGGTGTCCAGCGGGACACCCTGCCGGCGCGCCTTGACGTGCGCCAACACGTGCAGGGCTCGGTGTTCCTCGTGGTCCACCGCGTCGGGGGTGAGCCGGCGCAGGCGGGGGGTCAGGGCATCACGAAGCGCAAGCACGGCCTCCGCTGGGGGTTCGCTCCAGTCGTTTCGCTTCACGGCCTCGAGCAAGTCGTCGGGAATGTCGTCCAAACGAACGGGGATTGGTGCGCCGTACTCGACGTGCGCATCGGTGCGGAAATGGTGACGGACGCGGAAGTGCAGGCCGACCGGAACGAGGTGTGGAAGCGGGCGCCCTTCGACGTGGGCGATGGCGGCCGCAGCCAAGACGGTGCGCATGGGACCGGTGCGCAGCCGGATCAGGTGGGCCTCGTTGTGGGCCGTCCCTTCAGGGAACAGGGCGGAGCCGTGGCCGTGCGATATGCCGCGCGACAGGTTGAGCAAGGTCCGGCCGTTGAGGTGCGCCGCCTCCGATTCATCGAAGCCCCCACGGAGCAACTCCGCCTTCCGAACGACGGGCTGAACCGCCAAGCGGGTGGTCCAGAAACGAAGGATGGGTCGCGTCACAAGGTCGTGCCGGCCCCCAATCACGAAGTGGCTGGGGTGGGTGAGCATGATGGCCAGAGGGTCCATGAGGCCGTTGACGTGCCACGCGCAGCACATCGCTCCGCGGTCCATATCCAAGCCCTCCAGGCCTTCGGACGTGAGGGTCTTGAACTGGCCACGAGCGACCAGCCTGAGCAGCCGAAAAGCGAGCCGTGTCCACGCCGGTGAACCGGGGATGTCACGGTCCCATTGTGGTTGAGGAACCTTGAGCAACCGGTCCATGCGGATGGTCGAACTCGCCTTGGTCAACTCCGGCAGCGGCTCGCCATGGTGGTCCAGCATGACGGGTCCCTCTGCAGCGGTCATGCGTGGCTCACCGTCAGGGAAAGGGCGGCCAGCGCCTCGTCGTCCGCTCTGGCACCGGCCTCGGCAGGCCAAAGCGCGGGCAGCGCTCGACCGCCATCGCCTGGCGTACGGGGAAGCAGGTGGACGTGCACGTGTGGGATCTCCTGACCCGCTCCCGCCCCGTCGTGAACGAGCACGAGAAAATCGTCCGTGTTGAACGCGACGCTCAGCTTGCGACGGGCTTCGCAGACGCCGTCCATCAGGGCGTGTCGCTCGGTTTGGTCAAGGTCGGACAGGCGAGGGACGCCACGGACGGGTACCACCAAGGTGTGTCCGGGACGGCGAGGAAAGACGTCGAGGAACGCGTACCAGCCGTCCCCTCGAGCCACGGGGTGCGAGGGGATGTCCCCGCGAACAATCCGCTCGAACAAGGTGGGCTCCATCGGATGGATGGAGGAGGTTCAGGCCTTAACGGTCAGGGCGGGGAGAGCACCCAGTGCCCGGATGCGCCCTTGCGGAGGGCCAGCCGACCGGTCGTTCCGTCCGCCGACACGAGCGTGTGGTGGAGTTGGTCGGCATCGTCGGTGGCGTGGTCGTGGCGCTGGTGAACGCCCCGGCTTTCGGTCCGGGCGAGCGCGCTGCGGAGGACCGCTTTCGCCACCTGAAGGCCCGCTTGCAGGCCGACCACGTCGACGAGGTTCGCGTTGGCGATGAGGCTGGTGTCGTCGAGGTGGAGCGATTCGGCGAGGAGGTCGAACCCGTCGAGCGATTCCAAGGCCGACGTCAGTGATTCGGCGGTGCACCCGGTCTCAAGCGTGGAGCGCATCAAGGCCGCCACGTCGTTGCCGACGAGGCCGGCTCGTACAGCGCCGTCCTCCGAGGGGGTGGCGTCGAACATCGCAGCCAGGTCGGCTTCGACCTGCTTCACGACTTCGCCGACGAGGGCGGTGCCGCCCATCGCAGCGTCCTTCGCCCAAGCACCGGCACTGGCGCCGGCCGCTCGGCCGGAGACGAGGGCGTCCAGACCAAGGTTGCCCGGCAGCAGGCCAGCACCGTGCATCCCGGTGCAGGCCGCGGAGCCAGCGGCCCACAGGCCGGTAAACCAGCGCGACCAGACCCCAAGAACGGCTCGCCCTTGCTCGTCGACAGCGATGCCGCCGAGGCCAGCAACGGCCCGAGGCTCAATCGCCACCGTCTGCTGGTCGGCGTTGATGCCCGTGCGCTGCTTCAGCAAGCGGAAGGTGGCGTCGTACCACGTTCGAGCAGCACCGAGCCCTCGGAGGTCGATCACCGGGGCCGCGGCCGTGCGCACCGCCGTCACCGCGCTGTTCAGGTCGTCACCAAGGTCAATCGGGGAGCCGTCCGCTTCGCACACGACCGCGCCGGACGCGAGAAGGGTGAGCGGTAGGGTCAGCCCGGTGTCCTTCACGCCAAGGGGCGTGGAGGCGACGAATTCCATGTCGCGCAAGGGCAGGCCGGCCTCAAGCGCCATGGCCAGTCCATGGCTGCCACGGCCGTCAACGAAGACGCCCTCCGCTCCGGCGTCGGCGAGGATCAGGGCTTTGCACTGGAGGCCAAGCACGTGCCCTCCGGTCATGTCGGCCACAACCAGCCCCTGAACGCGCTGTCCAGAATGGACCAGCCTCATTGGGAGTTGATCGCCGCGGCGCACCACGCCATGGCGCATGCACTGCTCTTCGAGGACCTGCTGCACCTCCCGGGGGGTCGCGTCGCCCGCATCGGTCACGCGGGGCCGGCCGTGGCCGGTCAGGCGCTGGGTCGCGGGGAGGCCGCGTGCATCGCGTCGAAACACAACGCCCCGGCGCTCCAACAGGTCGACTTCGCGCAACGCGGAGGCCGTGCTGCTCGCCACGATGTCCTGGTCGGACAGGAAGGACCCGCTGCGGATCGTGTCTTCGCGGTGCCCCCTGTTCGTGTCTTCACCGAGGTGGGCGGCAAGTCCGTCCAGCATCGACGCGTCGCGTCGGCCGAGCGCCTCCGCAGCGATGAGCAGCACGCTTGCGCCAGCCGACGCAGCCTCTGCAGCAGCCTGCAGGCCTGCGGGCCCATCCCCGAGCACAACGACGTCCCAGACCTCCATAGCGATGCCTCCGACGTTCGCGCGACGAGCGACCGCTGGCACGAGGAGATGTCTCCGGCTCCGGGCGAGACCAAGGAGCCGCTCACCCAGGTCCGTCCGGGTCACGCCGACCTGGCGGGCATGCAGAAGTACGGTTTCACCGACGCCCGCGATGTGCTCGAGCGCGCCTCGGCCCGCGAGACGGCGGCCCGCGTGGCCGCCGGTGCTGTCGCGAAGCGTCTGCTCTCGCATCTCGGTGTGGAGGTCATCTCCCATGTGATCCAGATGGGATCCG
>JALRLN010000127.1:3804-4055 GCA_023254445.1 Candidatus Poseidoniaceae archaeon
AGAGCTCGCGACCCACTCCAGGTGATCTCGTTGTGGTCGACGAGTCCCCGGTGCGCTGTTTCGACCCGGCGGCCGCCGAGGCGATGATCGCCGAGGTGAAGGCGGCCGCGAAGGACGGCGACTCCCTCGGAGGGGTCGTCGAGGTGCTCGCCTTCGGCGTGCCTGTCGGTCTCGGATCCCATGTGCACTGGGATCGCAAACTCGATGGCCTGCTCGCCCAGGCGCTGATGTCGATCCAGGCCGTCAAGGGC
>JALRLN010000128.1 GCA_023254445.1 Candidatus Poseidoniaceae archaeon
GCTGCGTGACGGGCTCATGGACCTCAGCGAAGCCATGGGGGTGGGAGCCGAAACGGCGCAACCATGGGTGGACGAACGCATCGAGGTCTTGCTCGGGAGCGATGCCCACCCTGTGCTGCTCGCATCCTCCCTTGTGCTGCCGAGCGCGGACGCGCGGCAGCGCGTGTTGGAAGCCGAATCCTGCGAAGCGATGCTCGACGAACTTGAGCACGGCCTCCACGAGGTGAGGGAAACGTTCCGTCACGACCAGACGTAGGCCAGCACCGAGCCAAGGAAGGCCCCAAAGCCAACGCCGAGGGTGTGCCAAATTCCAGAGCGAAAGGGAGCGAGGGCTCGGGCGTTGTTGGGCCAGGCCGACGTCGCCCATGCACCGGAAACGGCCATCCACACGATGCCGAGCATGTACACGCCGCAAAACAAGGCGCCTGCACCCCGGCCAAGCCAAATCGAGGCAAGCGGCACAGCAACGATGGCGAGACCCAAGGCGTACTCCCACGCTTCGGCCAACCGACGCCCGACCAGCATCGTCGTTGACAGGGGAACACACAACAACCAGAGCATCAAGGCGCCGTGCACGGGGTTCGGGAGTTGTGCATCCCCAACGCGTGGCATCACCACGAGTTGCCAGACCGCACCAAGCACCGCACCAATAAGCAAGGGGAGAACGGCGTTCACGAGGGTGCGGCGACGCACTTCTGCGGCGTGCGGAATCGACGGGGCGGCGATGGCCACGGTGGGACCATCGTCAACCGACGGTTCACCGTCCATGGCTTGACGGCGGGCCTGCGGGCTTCAAGCCTTGAGGCGAGCCCATGGCGAACCTCTTACGCCATCGCGTCGTCCAGAGCACATGGGCGGAGGACGCATCGTAGCCGGTTGCCTTGCACCGCACCCACCACACCTCGTGTACGCGGAAAATCCGCCACAAAACGCGCCGTCTTCCGAAGGTGGATGGGAGCAGTTGCGCTGGGGATACGACCGCCTTCGCGCAAGCCTCGCAGAGGTCGAACACGACGTCCTCGTGTTGCTCTCGCCCCACTGGCAGACCTATGTTGGAACGCACCTGCTCGGCCTGCCCCATTTCGAGGGGCTCTCCGTGGACCCGATCTTTCCCAACCTCTTCCGCTACACCTACGACATGAAGGTGGATGTGGACTTGGCCGCCGCCATTCACGACGAAGCTGCCGCTGCCGGACTCGACGTCCACATGATGACCAACCCCGAATTCCGCGTCGACTACGGGACCATCACCACCGCGCACCTCACCGACCCGGCGTGGTCCAAACCGCTGGTTGTGATATCGAGCAACCGCAGCCGCCACTACTACTCCGTCGAGGTGATGCAGGAAATGATGGCCGAACTCGGCAAAGCCACCCGCCGTGCCATCGAAGCGAGCGGCAAGCGAGCGGTGGTGCTGGCCAGCAATTCGCTCTCGCACCGCCACTTCACGGCCGAACCAGAGGTGCCAGAGGACATGAGCCACGAACACATCACCAGCCACGCGATGCACCTCTGGGACATGCGGATCATCGACCACATGGTCGGGGGGCGCGCGCAGCGCCTGCTCGATGAAATGCCAGAATTCACCGAACAAGCCATCGCCGAAACCGACGGCGGTGGGCTGACATGGCTCATGCACACCCTCGGCGTCCCGTCCTACCCTGCCGTGCTGCACGGGTACGGAACGGTGATCGGCACAGGGAACGCCGTGGTCGAATGGCCGGCGTGGAAACATGAGGAGGCGGTGGCCTGAGCGAAGTTGTCGCGACCCTCGTCGTGCCCGTGCACCCACACCCGCTGCTCGCGCCGGAGGCCAACGAGGGCTATGGCCGGTTGCGCGGAGCCTTTGAAGAAGCAGCCAAGCGCATCGAGGAGAGCGGAGCCGACCTGCTCGTGATCTATTCCACCACCTGGCCGTCCATCATCGGGCATCAAATGCAGGCGGACCCGAACCCCGTGTGGAACCTCGTGGACCATGACTTCCACGACCTTGGAACGATGCACTACGATTTCCGCATCGATGCTGACTTCGCTCACGCATGGCGCGACGCGGCCGAAAAGCGGGGCCTAAGCGCGCGCACCGTCGCGTACGAAGGCTTCCCAATCGATGTCGGTTCGGTGGTTGCGCTGAGCCTCTTGAACCCTGGAAACCGCTTGCCAGCGGCCATCGTCTCCTCCAACGTGTACGCCAACAGGGCCGAGACGACCGTGCTCGCCAAGGCCTGCATGGACGCCGCCAAAGGACGGAAAATCGCTGTTGTTGCCGCCATGTCGCTCTCCAACCGCATGTTCACGCAACGGATTGACCCCAAGGAGGACCGCATCCACTCCCTGAAGGACGACGAATGGAACCGAAAGATCCTCGAGTTCCTTGGCGACGGTCGACTCGAGGACGTCGGCCAACTCTCGCGGACCATTCACAATCAGATTCGTGTCCAAAAGGTGGTCGCCTTCAAGCCCATGTGGTTCCTTTCTGCAATGAACGACCACCGCAACGACCTGACGGGAGAGGTGTTGGCCTACGAAGCGCTTCACGGTGCCGGAGGGGCCGTCGTGCACCTCGATCCTGCCTCAAACGGCAAGGGCGACAAGGAATACGACGAGGAAAACGTGGAGGTGTTCGGAGGGGACCGCGGCGTCCTTGACGCCGTCGACGACGGCGGTGACCAACCTGAGCATCGTCCGGACGTGGGCCACACCGGCCCCGCGCTCTGGGACCCGGTGGAACGCGACGATGCCGTGAACAGCGAGGCTGCACCAAAACCCGTCGGTGCGTACCCGCATGCTCGACGTGTCGGGGACATGCTCTACCTCTCCGGCGTTGGCCCACGGCAGCCGGGCACCAACAGGATTCCCGGTGGACCCATCCACGACGAAGCAGGCGCACCGTTGGACTACGACATCCGCGCCCAAACGCACGCTGTCGTGGCCAACGTTGAGCGCGTTCTGAAAGAGGCGGGTGGGCGTTTGGAGGACATTGTCGACGTCACCACCTTCCTTGTGGACATGGAACGCGACTTTGGCGGTTACAACGAGGTATGGGCCGAAACCCTTGGGAAAGTTGGACCGACCAGGACCACATTGGCCATCCGTTCCCTCCCCACACCGATTGCCGTGGAGATGAAGGTCATCGCTCACCTTCCGCAGTGAACAAGACGGAGTTCTTCCGTCGTCTGCGGGACAAGCCTTCAAAGTCCAATCCGAAGACCGTAGAACACGCTTTGGCGTGAAAGGTGACCCTGATGGAAGGACAAAGCGGTGAAGAACTTCTCAACCGCACCATTGGCATAGCCACCTTGGTGGTCCTTTCCCTCGCTTCGATGCTCGGTTCTGGATTGTTCGTCCTCCCGGCCTTTGCCCAAGAAATCGCAGGCAACGGCATGTGGTTTGCTTTCGTCCTCGCCGCTTCCGTCGTGCTGACAGGGGCCCTCTCCAAGGCAGAATTGGCCAGCGCGATGCCCCAGTCAGGCGGCGTGTACGTGTACATGGAACGGACCTATGGCACCCTGATCGGGACCATCTCAGGCCTGGGCTTGTTCGCCTCCTTCATGCTCAAATCAGCCTTCGCTCTGATCGGCTTCGCTGCCTACCTCGAGGTGGTGACCATCGCGTTTGACATCGAGGTGAACCCCATCCGCATGGCCCTCATCCTGCTTGGGTTGATCGTTGTGTTGAACATCACCGGCGTCAAGCAAATCAAGAAAGTGCAAGCCCCGATTGTCGCGCTCGCCGTTGGTTTTCTGCTCCTGCTGTGCGTGATGGCCTTGTTCTCGGGCGACGCCGATTTCGGCCGCCCCGTGCGGGATCTGCAACCGTTTTCGGCCGAAATGGGGACGGCGGCCGCCCTCGTGTTCGTGGCGTATTCTGGCGCCATCAAAGTCGGTGCCATCGGTGGCGAAGTGATGGACCCCGAGCGGAACATCCCACGGGGTATGTTCACGTCCCTCATCGTCGCGACCGTGCTCTACGCTGGCGTTGCCTTCGTGATGGTCGCCGTGTTGCCCGAAGGATGGCACCTTGACGCAGATCACCACGCCATCGAGAACCCAAT
>JALRLN010000129.1 GCA_023254445.1 Candidatus Poseidoniaceae archaeon
GGACCGAGGCCTTTCAGGCCGGTGAAGACCCCAACGCAGGCGAGGACGACAGCCCCGGCTTCGGCCTGATCGTCGCCTCATCGGCCATCGCGATGGCCGCGGTCGCCCGTCGTGCCGACGACGAGGAATGATCAGCCGTTCAGCGCAGCGAGCACGTCCGAGGCGGTCAACGCCACATCGACCTGCACGCCGTCCTTCAGCCGCTTGAGGTTCCCCGTGCCCGCCTCAAGGTCGCGAGGGCCAACAACGAGCACGTGGCTGGCGCCAACACCGTCGGCCCACGAGAAGGCCTTGCCAATGGCGCGGCCGCGGAGTTCGAGGTCGACGACCACCCCCTCGTCACGCAGGCCGGCCACCACCGGCAGCACGGCCGAGGCGGGCACACGGAAGGGAACGACCGCAACCCGGGTCTTCGGGCCGGCTTCGCCCGGGAGCACCTCGGACCGCCCTTCTGCTTCTGCTTGGTGCTCCAACGCGAGAAGGACCCGGTCGAAGCCGAGGCCAAACCCGCACGAAGGGTCCAGGTCGTCCAGACCGAAGAGGTGCAGCAGCCGGTAGGTGCCGCCGCCGAGCACCTGACCTTCGCCCCCGAGTTCGGGAACGTGCACTTCGAACACCATCCCGGTGTAGTAATCCAGGCCCCTGGCCACGCGAAGGTCCACCTCGAGCGAGGGCGGGGCAGGGGCCAAGAGGCCGAGGGCCTCCACGGTCTCCTCCAAGGCATCCAAGGCCTGCAAAGGAAGCCCGTGGGCCTCGAGAAGGGGGCGGGCCGTCGCGATGGATTCGCGACCCCCTGATGCGTCACCGAGGGCGCGAAGCAGGTCCAGGCCCGCTGCATCGAGCCGTTGAGCAGCGAAAAGGTCCGCAAGGCCCGCATCGTCGCCCTTGTCAAGCAGGCGCATGGCGGTCGCGGTCGGTGCCTCGCCGCCTTCGGAAGCCTCGGCCGACAAGCCGAGCCCTGCGAGGACGTCGCGGAGCAAGCCAACGTGCCCAATCCGCAAGGTCCAGCCCTTTAGCCCGGTCGCGTGCAGCATTCGGACGGCGAGGGCGATGACCTCCGCATCGACAAGCGGACCGTCGGCTCCGACCACCTCAATGCCGTATTGGTAGAACTCCCGGTACCTGCCCGTCTTGAACTCCTCGTACCGAAAGCAGGCGCCATGGTAGGCGAGCCGCATGGGTTTGGCCTCCGCCCGCATCCCTTCAGCGATCATGCGCATCACCGGGGCCGTGAGTTCCGGGCGAAGGGTGAGCGGGCGTCCACCCTTGTCCTCGAAGGCGTAGAGTTGCCCGATCACGCCGGGTCCTGATTTCGCGGTGAAGAGGTCGAGGGATTCAAAGATCGGCGTTTGGACGCGGTCGAATCCCGCGCACACCGCTTCGACGTCAAGCACCTGCTCAAGCAAGCGCCTTCGCCTGCTTTCCAGCGGCCCGAAGTCCCGGGTCCCCCGAGGTCGCTGCACCATACGACGACCTGCTGGAGCGTGCTTCATGAGCCATTCGTCGGTGAGGCGCCAAGAATGGGACTTCACCACTCGACGTCCCAGCCGTCGTCGTCACCCTTGTTCGTGCCATCGTCCCACGCCGTGTCGACATCGTCAACGATGGGTGGTGGCTGCGCGATGATGGGTGCATTGGCCACGTCGCCTTCTGCACCAGACGGAGGTTCAAGGAGGGGTTCACCGGATTCGTCCTCCTCGACCTGTGGCTCGAGCGTTGCTTCAGCCACAATCCCCTCGTCCTCTGTGGCTTCGATGGTCGCGGCGGAAGGCTCCTCCTCGGTCAACGACGCATCGTCGTACCCCTGCTTGGCCGGCTCGGTAGGCTCGTCGACGTCCTTTGATTCGGGCTTCTCGGTGGAATCGTCGTGTGCAGCACCGGCCTCCACGTCGTCCAACGACGGCAGGTCCGGCATCGATGGTACGTCCGGATGGGGGTCAAGCATGGTGGCATCGCCACCGCCCTCGGTCCGCTCCTTCAACGCGCGAAGCCGCTCGATGAGCTCCCAGTCAGGGGCGGGAGCGCCTGCGCGGTCTTGCTCAAGACTCACCTGCGCGGGACCGTCCACGCGGAGGTCCGCATCGTCCGGCTCCTGTGAAATGAGGGCATCACCGTCCACCACGGCCGCCTCAGCACCGACGGTGGCCTTCGGGGCAGGACGGCTCTCCTTCACCTCCCTTAGGACGGGTTGCAGTTCCTCGCTGCCGAGGGCGCTGATGGCTCCGCTGATCTGCGTGCGGTCTGCGCCCTTCGCCCGTGCTTCGAGTTCCAGACGGTACCGTGCCTCGGCCGCGGCCTCTTCCGCGGCCGCCTCGTCGGCCCGCATTTTGGCCTCAATCTGGGCCCACATGCGCGCCTCTTGCTTCTGACGCGCACGTTCCTCCTCGTAGGCAATCTGGGCCTCCGTGGGCCGGTCAAAGCGGGACCAGAACCAACGAACGATGGGAACAAGGATGGCGGCGACGACCAGACCCGTCACAAGAAGACGGACCAAGTCCTCCACGGACTCACCCCTTGTTCACGTGCGCGAGGTCGGGAGCCTCGTCCCCGACCTGAAGCACAAGTGGGTCGTCCCCACCGGGCAGCATCGAGATGTCAACCTGTGCTCCTTCCGGCACGTTGCGGTACACAGGGCGTGCCACGAGGTACCGGTTGAACCAGAGGAAAAGGGCGGCGACAACGCCCCAGAAGGCGAGGATGATGCCCAACCCATGCGGGTTCAGCGGGTTCCACACGTCCTCGGTGTTCGCGATCATCGTGCCGAAGTAGGAGATCATCAGGACGCTTAAAAGGACTGGGAAGGCAAGGTATAGGAGCAGGTCCCACCACCGTCCAATCCACAAATCGTTGTCGCCGGTGTTGATGAAATCGTCACGGAATCCGGACACGCCAACGTTGAGGTATCCGGCCAAGCCGGGTTCGGCCTCGCCCGCCTCGACCTGTGCTTTCCACTTTAGGAAGCCGTAGCGCCAAATGGTGTAGGCGATGAAGAGGCCCGAGAACATGAGGCCGTAGCCCCAGATGTGGTCCTGCACCTCGAGGAATTCGGGGTACGCCACGCCCTCGCCGTCGAGTTTGATCCACAGCAAGGCCGATGGAAGGCCGAAGAGGAAGATGGCCGCGCCGGTGAACCATACGGACTGCGAGCGCTCGTACCCATGGTCCACGAAGTTGCGGACGCACAGTTCGACGGTCGAGATCATCGAGGTGAGGGCCGCGAACGACAGGGCGAGGAAGAAGCCGGTCATCATCAGGAACGGCCCGATGGTGCCGCCAGGGGCCTGTGCAAAGACTTCCGGAAGCGCGAGGAAGGTGATGGCCGAAGAACCGCCGGTCACCGTGGCCAAGGGGTCGGCCTCGACCGCGAAAATTGCGGAGAGGACGGTCAAACCGGCGATGATGGAGATGCTGTTGTTGGCCAAGCCCATCACGAAGGCGTTGAGGGTCGTGTCCTCGTCCTTGCGCATGTAGACCGCGTAGGTGATGGCCATGCCCATGCCGGCCGACGCCGACCAAGCGGACTGGGACAGGGCGTTGATCCAGATTTCAGGGTTGAACAGGCCAGACCAGTCCACCGTGAACATGAACAAGGCACCGTCGAGGGTCCCGTCCCGGAAATCCATGCTGAGCGCCATGAACATCGTCAGGAAGAGCAAGGCCATCAGCGAAGACATCAGGATGACGTTGACCTTCTCGATGGCCTTGGCACCGCGGGAGATGGCGAGCAACGTCAAGAGCACGACAAGGAACTGGTAGAAGATGACCTGGCCAGGGGCCTGCAAGAATTCGTTCCACACCTGAACCGTGTCCACACCGTCGCCGGTGAGGCCACCCGTCAAGCCGAGTTGGAAGTACTTCAGGCACCAGCCGGCGACCACGGCGTAGTAGAAGCCGATGGCCGTGGAAATCCACGCGGTCCACAGGCCCATCCATGCAAAACGCTTGCCGGTGAAGATGCGGAAGGTGCCGATGGTCCCTGTGCGGCTGCGCTTGCCCATCGCGAACTCGGCGATGACGAGCGGAATGGACCACA
>JALRLN010000012.1 GCA_023254445.1 Candidatus Poseidoniaceae archaeon
GGGTTTCACCAACGGCAGGCAGGGTCGTATCGCTCAGGCTGTGGTACCCACCGGGGGCCGCCCACGCGCCGCTGCCATCGGGAGACGTCCAGGTCGCAGACGAGGTCCACGCGGTGGTCACCCCGGAAACGGAGACGTCCACCCCGTTTCCGGAGGAGGTGCTGAGCGTGGTCAGCGAAAGGCTGGCGTTCAGGACTTCGTAGGTTCCCGGCAGCGGGAGGCCGCTCAGGTCGAAGCCGAGCAGCGACGACGAGCGGTGCGCAGTGCTGGTCGTCACGAAGGACATGCCGACGTCGAGGGTGGTGGCGCTGCTGGAGCCCGTGGTGGGGGCGCCTTGGTCGATGCTGGTGTCGGTCGGCGTGGTGGGGAAGGTGATGCTGCTGTCCACCATGGAGCCGCGCTGAAGCGTGACCCATGCCACGTTGCTGTTCACCTCTCCGGACATGGCCTCTGGGATGTGCACGGTGCGCATGCTGGACCACGGGCCGTAGAGACCCGAGGTGATGGGACGGACCGCCCACACCACGGAACCGATGCTTCCGAGGTCCGATTGAGGCGTGTAGGTCATGTTGGTGAGGTCGAACCCAGCGTCGGTGCGCGAGTCAAACACCGACCAACCGCCGCTCAGGAAGCCATCAGCGGTCCACGCATCGTAGACGATGACCTGCCATCCATCGATGCTGCTCGAGGCGTGCGACCACGTCAAGACCGGCCGCTCATCAGGCACCAGGGCGTGCGAATCTGCAAGGAAGGCCACGGCATCGTCGGCCGGCCCGGTCAGCGATGCACCGCTCGTCGCCGCGCTGGCGGTCCCCTCGGTCCACGTCAAGTTCAGCCACGGCCGTTGGTTCGAGGTCCCTTCCAGACTCGTGAAGGTGACCTCGCCGGTCGCGTCCCCGTCGACGAACAAGATCACGTCGAGGTCGCCACGTCCTGCGGCAAGGGCTTTCTGGACGAGGTCCGCCACATCCCACACCATCCAGCTCGCGCTAAGCGAACTCGCGTATCCAGCACCGAGTTCATCGAAATCGGTCGTGAAGTCGAGGTTGTCGTAGGACCAACCGGACGACGTCCAGTTCGTGCTCCCGTCGAAGGTCGTGCCGTTCGCGGAGGCGTTCCAGTTCACGTTGACAGGAGCGATGCCGATGTTCATCCCGGTGTCGGAGCCGAGTTGCGAGAACAACGAAAGTTCTGCTCCGGTCACCCGAGCGTTGCTGGGAGACGGCACCTCATCGAGCGGGATCCGCACAAGGCTCGCCGCATAGGCACCGCCAGAGAGGCTCCCCACCGTGAGGGTGGTGGAACTCGCGTGCGTTTGGTCGGCTTGGCCGTCGCTTCGCACCGTCGTATCCTCCATGTGTGGAAGGTTCAGGGACGGCATCACAGCGTGGTGATGGAGTTCGACGGCTGCGGAGGTGGAGGAGAGGGACCAGGTCGTGGTGTCGGGGAGCAAGAAGTGGTTGACGTTGGACCAGTTGCCGAGTTGGTTCGTGGCCGAAACGGCGCGAACGCGCCAGTACCAGGTCGTTCCTTTGTCCAACTCAAGTTGTGGTTCGTAGGAAAGGTTGGTCATGTCAAATCCAGCATCGTTGAGCGACGACACGAAGCGAACGTTGCCTGAGGTGAACATCGGCGAGGTGTCCAATTGCAGGGCCCACCCGCCAATCTGCAGCGCCCCGGCGTAACTCCAGTTGAGCAGCGGCGTCGTGTCTGCGGCCGGGTTGATGCCGTCGAGCACGGCCCATGTTCCGTTCGCAGGGGCGACCGGCATCGGGCTGTCCGGCACCGCGTCCGAGCCGGGCACGTACACCAAGGAGAGTTCAGCACGGTCGCTGCTCACCTGATTGTTTGCGGAAAACATCGCGTACTGGGTGGTGCTGGTCGCAGAGCCTGTGACGTCCATGATGAAATCCACAGCCCTGTCTTCACGCATGGCGGATTGCACGGATTGCGTGACGTTCCAACTTACGCGGTCGCCATCGGATTGTGTTCCAAAGGCGACGGTATCGATGAGGGCGCCGCGCTCGGACCCGGTCGCCCCGGACACGCCCCACGAGGACGTCCCGTCGTACGTCGTCCACGTCGCGCCCGTTTCGGTCCAGTTGTGCTGTGAACTGTCCCACAGCCCAATCACGGGGGAGCCGGACCCTGCATCGCTGATCTTCAGGGACAGTTCCGCCGATTCAACCGCGTAGCCTGCCGGCAGAAGGTGGCTCACAAGGTCGCAACCGATGAGCACCGTTGAGGTGGAATAGAGGTCGAGCGCGACCAGCAGGTCGGATTCGCCGTCGTAGTTGCTCGTGTCGCCTTGGCGGATGTAGGTGTCGCCACAGGCAGGAAGGGTCCCGTCGCTGGTGCCGTTCCCATGCGAGAAGCGGAGTTCGTACCGGTCGCCACCGAGCCACGTGGAGGTCAGGTCGCTGACCACAAAGGAACGATGAACCCACGCGCCTGTTTGATCGTCCCCGTCCACGGTCGTCATGCGCCAGTGGTAGGCGTGCCCGAGGTCGAGGCTGTCGCTGCCTGAGGGCGTGTAGCCCGACGAAGAGCCGGTCAAGGACGAGGAACTGCGCGTGTCCTCAGCCATCACGACGTGGCGGAATTCAGGGTCGGTCGCCACCTGAATCAGGAAGTCCTCCCCGCTCACAGGCGTCCATGCCAAGTCAGGGGTTTGGTTGCCGCTGAGGTTGTCGCCGGTGAGGTTCCACACGGCCTGGCCGTCCGCCGGCGCGGTCAGTGCGGGTGGAAGGGGAGCGGAGGACGTGGCTTGGCGGTAGGTGATGGAGAGGATCGGTCGGTCAGCGGAGGCGGTGGCCTCCATCGAATCGAAGAGGGCACCGTCGCCGTTGGTGTAGCCTTCGTTCACACCTCTGGCCGTGAGCAGCATGGTCTGGCTGCCAACACGGCCGTCGTGGATCCAGGCCTGAACGATGGAGGTGATGTTGAACGAGACCTCCGTGTCGCTTGAGGAGAGTTCCTGCGCATCGCTCGCGCTTGCGGCGAGGCTCCGGCCACCGAGGCTCCACAAGGTCCCCGTCTTCTCGAGGTTCCATGTGGTTTGGGACTCGACCCAGTCGGTTCCGGTGGTGGGGTGAATCGATACCAGCGGGGTCCCCGTGATCGAGGACACGGTCAGGTTCAGCCGTGCGTCAAGGATGGCAGCGTCGCTGGCCAAACCAACCTCATGAAGGTTCAGACGTAGGTGGCTGAAGGCCTCCTTGGTGCTCGTCATCGAGGCACCGAACGTGACAGAACTGCCGCTTTGGAGGTTTTTCGACGACTCGGTCACGAAGGCCTCCTCGATGGTATCGGAGCCGAGACCAAGGTCGTTGAACGCAACGGACGCGGTCCCGTCAGCACCGGGTGTCACGTCGTGCTCAGGCAGAACGACGTGCCCGCTGACCCATGCACCAACAACACCGTTGCTGTCCGCGGCACGGGCTCGCCAGTGCACGGTCGTGCCGTTGGTAAAGGCCTCAGAGGACGGGAGTTCTGCGGACCCCGAGGTGAACGCGCTCGACTCGTCGTCGGGATGGAGGTGGCGGTCGGCACCCGCAGCGGTGAACCAGTCCGACGACAGCCCAAACTGCGCCTCGACCAAACCGGAGGACGCCGAGGTCCAAGCGACCGCGGGCGTGGTGTCCGCGGTCAGCAGGAGATCGCTCGTCATGAGGGCGCTTCCATCGTCGGGCATGTCGGTCGTGATGCTTCCACCGGCCCCCATGGTTCCCGATTTGTGCACGATGGTGAGTTCGGGTCGTTCAGAGGAGGTGGTCGCCTCGGACGTGCTGCACTTGTAGCCCGCGCCATTGGCGTCAAGGACGAGGGAAAGGTTGGCCCCCGAACGAACAGCATCTTGGGCGAGGGCGGTCACGTTGAGGGAAAATTGCCCCGTTGCTGTCACCTGCACGGGCGGCTCCCAGACCCCTCGGTCCGAGGTGCCGTCCGCACCTGCGGCACCCCACGAGGTCCCGCTTGAGGCAACCTGCCACGTTGCGCTCGCAGCGTCCCACGCGGCGTCAAGCGATGCTGCGTGGATGGCTGCATCGGTGTCCGACCCCGTCGTGCTGCCGCACGTCACCTTGAGGGTGGCCGATTCAACCGTGTCGGAGGTGCTGAGGTTGTGGGCAAACTCGAGGAGGAAGCGGTTGCTGTTTCCGCTGTCCGGACCCACGGTTGCGAGCGTGCTGCTCTCAAAATTCGATGTGGAGGAGGCCTCTGCGATCCACGTGTCCGCAACCACGCCCATCGTGCTGGTCACCCGGAAGACCGCTTGCTCCTCTTCCAGTTCGGTGGCAGGAGCCATCATTGGAACCGCCATATCGGCGAGAAGGAACAACAGAACCATGCCGAGGACCAAGGTGCGGGAGGGGAGGTCGTGACTGGACGTCATGGGGCTCGTTTCCATCATGCTTTGACGCCTTATAGCGGCTTTCATGCAGTGTCCGTGTGCCCTGCCACGCGTCCCAAGGTTCAAGGGCGCTCGTCGGAAGTTCGACCTCGATGTCCGAACTCTGGGTGGAGAAACACCGGCCACGAACGGTCGGTGACATCCGTGGGCAGGCATCGGTGGTGGAGCGGCTCGGCGTCTACGCCACGAAAGGCGAGTTCCCGCACCTCCTCTTCGCGGGGCCCCCAGGCACGGGAAAAACAACAGCAGCCATGGCGCTCGCCATGGACGTCTACGGCGAGGAATTTCGTCGAAATTTGTTGGAGATGAACGCCTCGGACGAGCGAAAACTGGAGAGCATTCGAAGCAAGGTCAAGCAGTTTGCCCGAACGACACCCTACGGCGACGCACGGTTCAAGGTCATCTTTCTTGACGAAGCCGACGCGTTGACCCACGACGCGCAAGGTGCCCTCCGACGAATCATGGAGCAATATGCAGAAACCTGCAGGTTCATCCTCTCTTGCAATTACTCATCGAAGATCATCGAGCCCATCCAATCCCGGTGCGCCGTGTTCCGCTTCCGTCCGCTTCCGGATGCAGAAGTCGCGCGCCAAGTTGGCCACGTGGCTGAGGAGGAAGCCCTGGATATCGTTGACGAGGCGGTCGAGGCCATCACCCGAATTGCACAAGGCGACCTCCGAAAGGCGTTGACGACCTTACAGGTGGCCGCTGCCTTGGACCGAACCATCGACCGTACGCTGATCTACGAAACGTCCGCAACCGCCCCACCAGAAGCCCTTCACGCCTACCTGATGGCCTGCCGTCAGGACGGTTTTCATGCCGCCCGTCGGCGCCTGCGTGACCTTCTGGATCGCTACGGCCTCGCCGGGACCGACTTCATCGCACAACTCCACCGCAGCCTGTATGCCGCCGATTTTCTGGACGAGGCCGCGAAACTTGACCTCACGGAGCGCATGGCGGACGTTGAGTACCGCCTGGTCGAAGGGGGCAGCGAAACCGTGCAACTCGATGCCTTGACCGCCAGGTTGGTCGCCGACCTCGCTTGAATGCGTTCACTTTCAGCCACCCCCCGCCGCAGCAAAGGTGGTCTGCCCGCCAATCCCGGAACATGAACCGGACCGTTTTTGGAGACCTGATCTGTTACACCATCGCAGCGCCGCTCGTGCGCGCCATTCGAACGCGTCGCCTTCAGGAAGCGCGTCGGCTTGGCCATGACGTTCACCGCGTCGAACGGTTGCTTCGCGCAACGGTGGCGGCCCATCCGAACGTGGCGTGGTGATCAGCCCTCTGCCTTTCGAACTTCGAGGCTCCACTCGTACGTTCGATGGTTCTCCCAAGGAGCACCCTGCTCCGTGATGCTCACCGTGATGGCATGGGTGCCGCGCTGCAGATCCTCGCCAATGGGGACGAGGAACCAACGGTGCACATCGTCGTGCAGGGTGAGGTTGTCGATGACCTCGGGCGCAGCCTCAGCATGGGTCACCGTCGCCCCATTGACGTCAATCGTGACCACATCGTCCTCCACCTCGGCGTTGTCGGTCAACCCGAAGACGAGCCACACCTGACCGTCCAGCACCCCGTCGTTCGTCACCCACACGAGTTCGTCGCTCCCAACACCGGTCACGGCTTCGCTGCCGTCCGAGAGCACGAGGGTCCCGTCGTCCCGCAACACCGCCAGCCGCCATTCGCCGTCAAGCGACGCAGCCGCAATGTCACCAAAGGGTGGGTTGACGAGCAGGAAACTCAGGGCGAGGAAGGTGAAGGTGTGGAGGAAGGAGGCCTTGAACCAGGTTCCGCCCTTGTAGTGCTCTTGCAGGCTGGCCGGCATCACGCGACGGTGCAGGGCGGGCAGCAACCCGAGCATCGAAATGGGGAGGAACCAGAGAAGAAAGCCATCACCGGGCCCGACGATGTCCATGAGCACGTACCGGTTCCCCAATGCGACCAAGGTCGCAAAGGCGATCACCAGCCACATCGAGGCGGTCTCCGCACGTTCTTTGCTGACGTGCTTGACAGGGTCAAAGCGTTCGATGCCGAGGTTGGCACCTGAGCGACGCTTTTTGCGTTCCTCGGCGGTTTTGTCGAGCCGCTGCTGACGGTCGGCGGCTGCCGCCGCCATCGCCGTCTGGAGGTCGACCATGGCCGTGGGGCGCGGGCTCAACCCATCAAGCCCACGGTCCGAGGGAACCAAGGCCGAGCCGTTGACTTGAAGAGCGGACGGCCGCACGCCAAGCCAAGCCGGGGTGGCGTAGTTGGTGGCGCGTCGGACTCATAGGACACTGTGAGCGGACTACCGTCGATGTCTGAGACATCCGAAGGTCGGGGGTTCGAGCCCCTCTCCCGGCACCTTTCCATGCGAGCGCTTCATGTTGGGTCGCGCCCCCCCGTGGGGCATGGACGCCCCCGAAGGCAGCACGGTCCGCATCCACGTCGAAGGACCGACCGGAGCGACAAGCGTGACGGGCCAGGTGATCCCAGCGGCCGCACCGGGGTACCTCACGCTGAAGCTCGTCAACGGGTACAACGTCAGCCACCTCACCTCAGCGGTGACCTCCGTTGAACTGCTCGCTGGACCTTCACCTGCCGTCACGACCGCAAGCGACGCCACCCCCGAATCCGCAGACCTGCCGCACGTCCGCATTGTGCACACTGGAGGCACCATCGCCTCCAAAGTCGACTACAGCACAGGCGCAGTTTCGGCACGCTTTGAGCCGAGTGAACTGCTCACGAGCGTTCCAGAATTGGCCAACATGGCCAACATCTCCGCGGAGAAAGTCGGGAACTTGTTCTCCGACGACCTTCGACCGAAGCATTGGAACGCCATCGCCGAGGCATGCGCGCGTGCCTTCGCAGACGGTGCCCGGGGCGTTGTCGTGACCCACGGCACGGACACGCTCCACTACACCGCTGCCGCCCTGTCCTTTGCTTTCGCAGGTGAAGGTGGACGACCCGCTGGTCCGATTGTGCTGGTCGGCTCCCAGCGTTCACCCGACCGCGGTTCCAGCGACGCCCCGGAGAACTTGATGGCGGCGGTGCACTGGGCAGCAAACGGACCCTTGCCCCTTGGCGTCGCAGGTGACGCGGCCGTTGTCGTGATGCATCGTTCCTCGGACGACGGGGTGGCCAACGTCCTGCCTGGCGTCGCGACCCGCAAGATGCATTCGACGCGACGCGATGCGTTCCGGGCCCTGAACGCCGAACCCTTGGCCACGATCAACGTCACGTCCATCCCGGCCACCGTTGACCTTCAGGACGGCTACGAAGCCGCTCGGTCCGATGCTGTGGACCGGCCGGTCACCGGAACGCCAACGCCCTACCTTGCAGACCTCAACCTCCCGCACGTCGTGGCCTCGCCTTGGCTGAGGGCCGACCACATCGAAAGCCTCGCAGCAACGGGCCCGGCAGCCATCATCGTTCACGGAACTGGGCTCGGCCACCTTCCGATTTCAGACCCTAACGGTGACCTTCCCGAGAACAAGGAGGTTTGGAAGGTGCTGATGCGGGCGTCGAACCGCAGGCTGCCCATCGTGGTCACCACCCAGTGCATCGAAGGCCCAGTTGACATGAACGTGTACGCCAAAGGCCGTGAGCAACGGTCGTTGAACGTGCTTGGGCACGGCATCAGCAGCGTTCCTGAGACCACCGCCATCAAAGTGCATCACCTGCTGAGCCGCGGCCTCGACCTCCATGAGCACTTGACCACGGACCTGTGCGGCGAAAACCCCGTTCGGTATTGAGCCGAGCACATCAAGAACCGACTGTCCGAACACGCCCCATGGAGGGTGTCAACGACGGGCGCCTTAGGGACCTTCGCGACCGGCGGCTCGCCCTGTCAAAGGGCGGAGGTGCGAGGAAACTCGAAGCCATCCGAGCCACCGGTCGAGGGACGGCCCGCGACCGGATCGCGATGCTGCTGGACGAAGGGTCGTTCATCGAACTTGACGCGTTTGTCACGCACCGCACGTCGGACCACGGCATGCACCTGCACCCGTCCGCCGGCGACGGCGTGGTCGCCGGCCATGGGACCATCGACGGTCGGCGTGTGTATTGCTTCAGCCAAGATTTCAGCGTGCATGGAGGAAGCATGGGCGAAATGCACGCGCGGAAAATCGCGAAAGTGGTCGAAATGGCAGAGCGTGCCCGCTCCCCCTTGGTGGGCATTTGGGACGGAGGTGGCCAACGTGCTCACGACGGGATTGCAGCCCTCGGAGGAACAGGCGAACTGCTTGACCGTATGGTGCAATGCAGCGGCCGAATCCCCATGCTCAGCCTCGTCCTCGGCCCCGTTGTGGGCGTCAGTGCCCTCGCTGCTTCCTTGGCGGACTTCACCGTCCTCGGGGAGGAGCACGGCCAACTCTTCCTGTCGTCACCGTTGGAAACCCCAGAGGTGGCTTCCGGCGAGGTCGATGCAGCAGGACTTGGCGGAGCATCGCTGCACGCCTCTCGAAGCGGGGTGGCCTGCCTTGTCGCCGAGGACGAAGACGACGCCTTCGCCATCGCTGCAGACCTGCTCTCCTTCCTTCCTGACCACAACGATGCGCAGCCCCCCGTCGAAGCCACCGCGGATCCGAACGATCGGCTCACGCCCGAACTCGAAGGTATCGTTCCGGACAACCCCAACAAGCCCTACGACATGACCGACGTGATTCGCTCCGTTGTGGACGACGGACGGTTCGTGGAACTTTTCGGAGGCTACGCGGAGAACATCGTCATCGGCTTCGCGCGCCTTGGCGGCCGATCGGTCGGCGTGGTGGGAAACCAACCGAAGGTCTTGGCAGGTTGCCTTGACATCGATGCGTCGGTGAAGGCTGCGCGGTTCATTCGAACCTGTGATGCGTTCAACATCCCCCTTGTCACCGTCGAAGACGTCCCCGGATTCTTGCCTGGTGTGGTGCAGGAATGGGGAGGGATCATCCGCCACGGCGCCAAACTGCTCTTCGCCTACGCAGAAGCCACCGTTCCTAAGCTCACGCTCGTGACCCGAAAGGCCTACGGCGGCGCGTATTTGGCCATGTCGTGCAAGCACTTGGCCAGCGATTACAACGTGGCGTGGCCAACGGCTGAGTTGGCCGTCATGGGGGCCGAAGGAGCGGTCAACATCATCCATCGTCGGGAAATTGCTGCCGCCGAGGAAGGTCAACAGGAAGCCGTACGCCAATCGCTCATCGCGGAGTACAAGGCGAAGTTTGGCGACCCCTACGTTGCTGCACGCAACGGATGGCTCGACGACGTCATCGAGCCAAGCGAGTCTCGGCTTCGGCTCATTCGCGCGCTTGACGTGCTGGCGTCAAAGCGTGAATGGACACCACCGCGTAAGCACGGCAACATTCCGCTGTGATCACGGTTGCTTGCCCGCAGCCCGCTCGAGCAGCCCCTTCGGTGCTTGAGGCGGTTCCTGTGTCAGGGGCGCACTCCCTCCCCCTCGCCGGGCCAACAGGACGAGGGCCAATGCGACCAGCACCCCTGCAACGAGCATCAACGGAGTTGTGTTCAGCGAGGCCCCCTCGTCGTTCGAGGAGGGTGCAGCGACGCCGCTCACGTCGAGCGCTTGCACGTAGGTGGGCGCCTCGTCCAGATCGGGGCGCTCTTCCACCACCCGCAACACGAGGCCGTCGAGGCGCACACCTGTGAGCCCCCACACCCCGTCGCAGGTGACCGCCCATGCCGGCGAGGAACCCATGCTGTCGACCAAGGGCGGGCCACAGGTCACGGTTCCTGCCAGCACCAACGGGGCACCCGTGGCGTCGACCACGGTCGCGACGAAGGATGCGTTCGACATGTCGTCGGGGTCGACCACCGTCCATCGGACGTCCAGTTGATCCCCGGTGCTCGTCGTGGCGGTCACGGACCGAAGCGAGCCTGCGTCTTCAACAGCCGCGACAACAACCTGCGTGATCATGTCCAACGATTCGTTGCCCGTGCTCATGCGGATGGTGAGGCCGAGATGGCCGTTGGCGTGCGCCAAGGGGGCGAGCGTGAGTTCCGTGCCCACCAAGCCCAGGCTGAGCAATTCCTGGTCGTCCGGAACTCCGAGCAGGGTGAAGGAGGGAGCGACGCCGTCAGGGTCCCACCCCAGACTGGACAAGTCCACCGTCGTGGGCACGTCTTCCACGAGGTCAATCACCAGCGACGTGACGTTCCAACGAAGCGGGTCATCAACCCCCTCCACCACCACCGGCACCTCAAGGACGACAGGTTCCGTGGACCCGTCCCCGACCGTCACCTCGAGCATCGTCGACCCAAAGGCGTCCGGCAGCGGCGTCACGTGCAGCAGTGCGCCGTCCACAGCCACGTGAACCGGTCCAACCGTGAGGTTCGTGCCGCCACCTACGGACGAGACCAGAGGCGCTCCTTCCGGGTCGGCCGCGTAGGCGCTGAGGTTGACCGTTCGAACGCTTTCGTCCTCGCTCATCACCACCGTCGTCGGTGCAGCAAGCACCTCGACGGGATTGTCGACAGGCTCCATGACCACTTCAAGTTCAAGCACCAGGGGACGTGCATCGCCAACCGCTTCCAAGGACACGTTGAGCCGCCCCACGCCTTCCCAGTCATCGGTTGAAGCATCGCTGACGACCACGCGTTGGCCGTTGTCAACGATTGAGGGCGAAAACCGCGAGGCGTCCGGTCCAACCGACGTGGCCGCTGTGAAGCGAACGTCGGTTCCGTCTGGGTCCGTGGCCAACGAGGAGGCGTCCACCGAGGTCTGCGAGCCTTGCTCGAGGGAAAGGACCGGGAGCGGCAGGACCGGCATGAGGGCCCCGTTGCTGCGCAACAACGGCACGTCGGCATACGCAGGCACGCCATCGACGTACACGCTCAGCCTGACGTCAAACGGACCGGGTTCGAGGGCGGACGGGTCCAAACTGCACGACGCTTCACCGGCCTCACTGATGCTGCCGTCCGAGCGAATGGACGCACCGAGCACTTCGCATTCCACCACGACCGTTCGTCCTTCGGAAGAGATGTTTGCACCGTCCCACACGCCGACGTCCGCCGTGAACTCCACATGACCGCCCATGCCGTGGCTGCTGTACGCGCTTGGGCCGTGCAGGTTGAAGCGAAGCAGCCGGGAATGCAGGAGGTCTTCGTCCACGTACGCGTCAGGATCGCTGACGGTCATGCCATCAGCGGCGCGGTTGAAGGCTTGGGGAAATGCATCCAGGTCCCCCTTGGTGGTGAGGTCAAGCAAGGCCACGACATGCGCTGCAGCGATGCTGATTTGCTCTTCCTGCGTGAGGGTGGCGTCCCCGTCACCGAACTCGAAGAAACCGGTCTCGTCCTGCCATTGGTGATGGTTGGCCCCCAGCACGGTCATCACGTGGAACCCGAGGTGCACTCCCCCGTTGAGCAAGGGCAAGACGTTCTCACCGACAGGCGCGATGTCGTCGACGCTGCCGGTGATGAGCAGCGCCACGCGTTGGCCAAGCCACGTCATGGCTTCCGCTTCCGCTGACGGCCCGTCCCCATCAACGAGCGTCCCATCGTCGTCAAGGCCCAAACCGAACAGAGCGTCGGGGGCAGCATGGCCGCGCTCGTCAGCATCCCAGTCCGCAGAGAGCACCAACGCAGACATGGCTCCCGTCCCGTGTCCACCGAGCGACCAGCGGGCGGAGAGCCCGCCTTGGGCCCCGGCCACAGACCCGTCACCAGCGTTCACCTGAACCAACCGGTCCAGCAGGACGGTGAGGCCTTGCGCATCCGGGGGCACACCATCGGACACCGCCACGGCATGACCGCGTTCCACAAGCGCCGCGGCCAGGAGGTCGTAGGAGGCAGCGTCTTCACCGTCGTCTGGGAGGAACAGAACGGTCGTGAACGGCCCGTTGCCAGCCATGGTGGCGTCTTCGCCTTCCTCCATCGCCGGGTAATGCAGGCGAAGGGTCAACCCCGGCGCCCCGTCCACAGGAAGGTCCGTCCAACCGACAGGAAAGTCAGGTCCATCGTGCGGCGTTGCGTCGTAGACCTCCGGAGGGGGGAGGGCCGTCGTCGCTGGGAGCAGCACCACAAGCGCCGCCAGCATCATGGCACGCCACGGGCGCTTCATCGGGTGATGCTCAAGCCGGCGCGATTTGGACCTTGGCCCATCAGGCATCAAGCACGCCTGCGCCGAGCCATGCTTCCAAGGCAAGGAGGTCCGCGACCAAGCGAGGCAGGTCGGGCAGGAAAGGAGCAACGTCAGGAGCCCAACACCGAGACCACGCCTCAAGGTGTTGCGCTGCGAGCATCCATCGCCCATCGATCTCGGAAGACGTCAACCCTCCGCCACCACGAGGCGTATCGCCGACCCGGTACACCGGAAACAGCACGCAAGGTGCGTCAAGGTGGCCTTTGCCACCGTCCACGTCAACGCCGAAGGCCGCACCATGGGTCGCAACGGCGTCTTCTGGAAGACCGGAAAGGGCCCGCCGCCCCGGGACGGGAAGGACGCGACCGCCGGCTTCCACCCATGCCTGTGCGATGGACCGGGCGGCACCGCCACCCCCCCGAAGGGCCACAACCGCGCCGCTGTCGACGGACACGCCCAGCAATCGAGCCACACGGACGACCGCACGCCCATCCGTCGACATGGCCTCCACCCGGCCATCCAGCACGCGAAGCGTGTTGACGCTTCGAACATCCTTGCTCGCATCGAGGTGGTCCCATGCACCAAGGTCGTGCTTAAGGGGCGACGTCAGACTCAACCACAACGCGCCGTCCCGAGGCAGGCTCACCCCTGCGCCCTCGTTTGACGTCTCAGTTGAAGCACGGACGACGTCGACCGCGGCCCTTGCAAGGGCAGAACGCTGCTGAGGCGGACCAGACATTAACGCGCGAAGTGCCTCGCCGACCTGCGTGGCGTTCAATCGGAACGAATCGGTCTGATCGACATCGATGCCTTTCACACCACGCCGGGCGAGGTGAGCCACCACGAGATGAAACAGATGAGGTGATGCTGAACCATCGATGGGGTGGCCGGCCACGGCGAAGGTGGTCCGGACCATGATGGTGCAGCGGGGCGGGCTCCTTCAGGATGTGGTATGAGAACGGCAGAGCATTCAAATCAGGCCCTGTCGAAAGAAGACCATGCAACCCATGGCCACGGCTGCTGTGCAGGCCCGCGACGAAGGGTCCGGCGTGTTCGGTTTCGTGACGGCCCTCGTCACGCTGTACTTCACCGCGGCCATGATGTCGCAGTTCAACGAGGCCTTGGCCGTGTACGTTGGCCCTTCCATGGCGGTCATCATCGGCACGATTGTGGTGCTCGTGTTCCAATCCAAGAGGAACGTGGCCTCCTTTGAGCAAGGGGGCACCTACACCACGCTGGAACGTTCGGTGCTCGAACGCAGCCCCACCGGCGAGCGGGTGGAAGTTCCCGACCTGTCCACCGAGAGCCGGTTTGGTATTCGCTCGATGATGTTGGTGTACCTCGTCTACGCCATGCTGGTTGGATCGGTGGAAATCTTAGGCGCCGGCCTTCTGTTCTGAGGGAACGTTGTGGGCGAGGAGAGCCCAGCCTGGCAAGCGCTTGCCCGGGCGCAAGAAATGGCGGACATCGCTCCATATTACG
Source organism: Candidatus Poseidoniaceae archaeon (assembly GCA_023254445.1). Lineage (GTDB taxonomy): Archaea > Thermoplasmatota > Poseidoniia > Poseidoniales > Poseidoniaceae > MGIIa-L3. Next base: position 13,959 of record JALRLN010000012.1, read on the forward strand.
CCATTGTACGTCGTGGCGGCCTCTTGGTTGCGCTCTTTTTGATTGGCCTGGGGACGTGGAGCCTCGGAGCGCCGGATTGGCTCGTGGGGGTGGCCGTTGGGGGCTCGCTTGGCCCCCTCTTCGCCATCGAACGGGTGCTCTTTGTTCGATGGGCAAACGCTCGTCTTGAGCGGGAATCTTGAAGGTCAACAGGAACGAGGTGGGCGCATGGAAATCAGCATCCCCTCCTTCCTTGACTTCATCGGTCTCGGCTCCGTGAGCGGCATTGACATCCTCTTCGCGGCCATGGCCGTGATTGGAACGACCCTCTTCCTGCTCTACTTTCTCTTGCTCATCATCGGTGGATTTGCAGACGGCATCCTTGACGGCGTCTTTGGCTTTGATTTCGACATGGATTCGGGCTTTGCCTTCGAACTTCTGACCTTGCAGGGCATCCTTTCGTTCATCATGATGTTTGGCATCTTTGGGCTCGCCGTCAGTCAGGCGAACGACAGCACGCTGATGGCGATCGCTGCGGGTACCTTCGCAGGGCTTGTTTCAATGTACATCATGGGGAAAGTGTACCACCTCTTCCGTGGGTTGGAATCGGACGGCAACGTGAACCACGACAACGCCGTCGGCGCCCGTGGAGAAGTCTACGTGACCATTCCAAAGGGCGGGTCGGGCCAGGTGCAGGTCACCTACCAAAACGCGCTCCGCACGATGTCAGCCCGTGCGAAAAACGGTGATTCAGAACTTGCATCGGGGACCATGATCACGGTCGTTGACCGTGTGGGCTCGACCCTCATCGTCGAGCCCATGGCAGGCGATGCAGAGGCTTGAGGTTGGATTCAGGAGACAGGGTCATAAGGAGGCCTTGGATTCTTCCAATTGAGCATCATGCAGGCTGAGGCAACCGAAACGGGGAGCAGCGCCGCCGGAATTTTGGGAACCCTCGGTGTGTTCCTCTTCATCGCCGCACTTGCAGGCGTGGTCATCCTCTACGCCTTCCGGTACAAGATCGCCCCGTCCGACAAGATCCTCGTCATCTACGGGTCCGGTCCCGGCATGAAGGGGAAGACGGCAGAGACCATCCACGGTGGTGGACGCTTGGTCATCCCCCTGATCCAGCACTACGCCTACCTTGACCTGAAGCCGTTGACCATCAGCATCGACCTGCGGCACGCCCTGTCCATGCAGAACATCCGTGTCAACGTCCCATCGACCTTCACCATCGGTGTCTCCACCGAGCCTCAAATCATGACCAACGCCGCTGAGCGTCTTCTGGGCCTCTCCCCTCAAGGCGTTGAGGACATGGCGAAGGAGATCATCTTCGGTCAACTTCGTCTGACCGTGGCCTCCCTCACCATCGAGGAGATCAACCAGGATCGTGAGGCCTTCCTCACCTCGGTCTCGAAGAACGTGGACGCCGAACTCCACAAGATTGGATTGTACCTCATCAACGTCAACATCACCGACATCACGGACGAATCGAACTACATCGAGAACATCGGCCGCAAGGCGGCGGCCGAGGCGAACAACAAGGCACTCGTCGACGTTGCCAACTCCGACCGTGAGGGTGCCATCGGCGTGGCCGCGGCCGACCGAGACCGGGAAATCGAGGTCGCCCGCAACGAAGCGGCTTCGGCAAAGGGGCAGAAGCAGGCAGAGGCCGACCGCCGTGTGTTCATTCAACAACAAGAAGCAACGGCGGTCGAGGGTGAGAACCTCGCCCGCGCCGACATCGCCAGCACGAACGCCGACCTCGCAGAACGTGAAGCAGAGGCGCTCCAGCGTTCCGAAGTCGCTCGACGGCAGGCGCAGGCGGAAATCGAGCGGGCGCAGTATACCCTTGAGTCCGAGCGGCTGCGCGCAGAAGAGATCGCACGTGAGGAAGTGGCCAAGGCACAGATCGAAATCGCAGCCGAGGCCGAAGCAGAACGCCAGCGTCGCATCGCCCGTGGTGAAGCGGACGCCATCTTGGCCCGGTACAACGCCGAGGCGGAAGGAACGAAGGCCGTGCTCGCCGCAAAGGCGTCCGGATACAAGGACCTCGTCAGCAGCACTGGCGGCGACCCACGTGCCGCAGCAACGCTGCTCATGGTGGAGAAGATCGAGGCCATCGTCGCCAAGCAGGTGGAGGCCATCTCCAACCTCACCATCGACAAGATCACCGTGTGGGATTCCGGTGGAAGCGGCGACGGGTCAAGCACCTCGAACTTCGTCTCGAGCCTGATCAAGAGCCTCCCGCCGGTCCACGACGTGGCAAAGATGGCGGGCGTCGACCTTCCCGATTACCTTGGCAGCATGCAGGACGACGCCTGACGCCCGCCAAGGACCCCACAGAAGGCATGGCTGCGCCGCTCCCGAGGCGGCGGGTTGATAGCCCCTCCATCGAGGCTTCTCGGGAATGACGACCGACCTTGACATCGCGCGCGGTGCCACCCTTCAGGACATCGGGGACATCGCGTGGAAACTCGCGATCCCCGCGGACGGCCTTCACGGGCATGGACCCCACATCGCGAAGCTCACGTGGCCATGCATCACCGAGCGTGTTGACCGTCCTCAGGGCTCGCTCGTGCTTGTGACGTCGGTCAACCCAACCCCGTTTGGGGAAGGCAAGACCGTGACCACCATCGGCCTCACGCAAGCGCTCAACCGCATCGGGCAAAGCGCCACCTGCGTCGTGCGCGAACCTTCGATGGGACCTGTCTTCGGGATCAAGGGGGGCGCGGCCGGTGGTGGCCGGTCACAGGTGCTGCCCATGGAGGAAATCAACCTCCACTTCACAGGCGACCTCCACGCCGTCACGTCGGCCCACAACCTCCTGTCGTCGATGATCGACAACCACCTCAAGCACGGCAACGAGCGACGGTTGGACACGACACGAATCAGTTGGCCACGCGTGGTGGACCTCAACGACCGTTCGCTTCGCCAGGTGGTCGTTGGCCTCGGTGGCCCCGCGAACGGAGGCACGCGTGAGGACCGGTTCGACATCACCGCTGCGAGCGAGGTGATGGCCATCCTCGTGCTCGCCCGTGACTACGCCGACCTTCGCCGGCGCCTCGGTGAAATCATTGTAGGGGCCAACGTCGATGGCGACCCTGTCCGTGCGGAAGACCTCGGGGCTGCGGGAGCCATGGCCCTCTTGCTCCGGCATGCCTTCCTGCCAAACCTGGTCCAAACCCTCGAGGGTGACCCCGCGTTCATTCACGGTGGGCCCTTCGCCAACATCGCCCACGGGAATTCCTCCGTGATCGCCGACCGAATCGCCCTTTCCTGCGCCGATATCGTCGTGACGGAGGCCGGTTTTGGCTCGGACATGGGGGCAGAGAAATTCATGCACATCAAGGCGCCAGTCGGTGGAAAGGCCCCGGATTGCGTGGTGATGAACGTGACCGTTCGTTCCATGAAACTCCATGGCGGAGCCTTCGGGTCGCGTGGCGGCCGTCGCCCGACAACCGAGGAATTGGAGCGGGAAGACGTCGCGGCCGTTCAGGCGGGAGCGAACTCCAACCTCGACCGCCACATTCGCAACATGTGTGGCTTTGGCATGCCGGTCATCGTCTCCATCAACCGCTTCGCCAGCGACACCGATGCCGAATTGAACGCCCTGTCCGACGCTGCCCGTGCGAGCGGGGCCGCGGACGTCTGCCTGACCGAAGTGCACGGCCGCGGTGGCGAAGGTGGCGCTCCACTCGCGCACGCCGTCGTCCGAGCCGTACAGGACCACATCGGTGCAGGGCGTCCGTTCACCCCGCTCTTTATGCCCGATGCTCCAGTTCTGGACAAGGTGAAGGGCATCGCGACCCGCATCTACCATGCAGGAGATGTGGAGGTTTCAGCCACAGCAGCACGCCAACTCGAACGCTTTGAGCGATGGGGCTACGGCCACTTGCCGGTGTGCATGGCCAAGACCCAGTACAGTTTCAGCCACGATGCAGGCCTGCTTGGTGCTCCGAGCGGATTCACCCTCCCCGTCGCAGAATTCCGCTTGAACGCCGGAGCCGGGTTCATCGTGGCCATCTTGGGGAACATGATGACCATGCCCGGACTGCCAGCCCGACCTGCGGCGATGGACATGGACATGGACGACCAAGGTGCGTTGCAGGGCCTGTTCGGGTGAGCACGATGCGCGTGCTCCACCGTGACCCTCAGCGCCTGCGCGCTCGTTGCGAGGGCGAAGACGACCTGTGGACGTTGGCGCGATTTCTTCGACCAGGGCAATCCTTTGCCATGCTCGGTGAACGGAGGGATGCCTCGACAGGAGGACAGGAAGGGGGACGGGCAAAGGCAGCGGAGCGCCGTACGATGTGGATCGTGCTCGACGTCCTCAGCGTCGAGCATCACGCCTTTGCTGACGCGGTTCGGGTTCACGGCACCATCCGCGAAGCGCCCATGGATCATGGACAACACCACACCCACGTGGTGGACGTCGGTGACGAAGTGGAAGTAACAAGCCAGACGCCCTTCGTGGACGTCGATGTGCAATTGATTGCGGAAGCAGAAGCCGCAGGTCAACGACCACGGGTCGCTCTGTTGGTCGTCGAACACGACGAAGTGATCCTCTACACCGTCGCCCAGCGAGGATTGCGAGAAGGCATGACCTGGACGATGCGGGGCGGAGGCAAGCGAGGTGGCGACCTTCGCGCAGCCGCGGGCGTGGAAGAGGCCTTCCTCAACGGCACCGCGGCCGAGGTTGCAGCAGCGCTGCAGGGTGACGTCCCTGTCGTCCTGGCGGGCCCTGGTCACGCGAAGGACCGGATGGCCACCGTGCTGGGCGTCGTCGCCCCTCGGCTTCACCTGACCGTGGTGGCCACCTCCATTGGCGGACGCGCAGCAGCCAACGAAGTCCTACGGGAGGGCCTTGCGGGTGAGGTGCTGGCCGACCATGCGCTGATTCGGGAAACGGCCCTCGTCGAGGAAGCACTCACCCGAATGCAGGTCGACGGCGCGGTGGCCTACGGTCGGGAGCACCTCGAGAAAGCCGTCACAGAGGGTGCTGTGGAGACGTTGATTGTCCTGGCCGACCTGCTTCGAGGGGACGACGAGGCCCACTGGTCACGACTCTGCGCCAGCGTGGCCGAGTTTGGCGGCGACGTGGTGCAGTGCTCTGTGGACCACGATGCCGGAGCCCAACTCGACGGACTCGGCGGTGCCATCGCGCTCACGAGGTACAAGGTCTGAGGTGAACGGATGCGGACCATCCATGTGGACCCAGACGATGTTCCAGGGCGAGACGACCTGCGTGGAGCCCGTTGGTTGGTCCTCCCCGGCGCGTCATGGGCCACGCTGCGCCACCTCACGATGTTCGCAGAACTCGACGGAGCGCTGGTGGCGGTGGACGCTCGTGGCCACCGACTCGACCTCGGGAATGACGTGCAGCGTCGTGCAGTTCACCTCCTCCTTGTCGACGACGTCGTTGAAGCAGCCCGCTTACAAGCCTCAACAGGGATCACCAAGGTTGTTGCAGGGCACACCGGGCCCGTGGATGACCTCCTCTGGTGACCAGTCCACACGCCTTGCCGACGGTTCGCCTTGACCATTGGCAACATCGACTCTTGGTGGGCCCGGTGGGATGTTCGAGGCGAACATCACGCAACAT
>JALRLN010000130.1 GCA_023254445.1 Candidatus Poseidoniaceae archaeon
TCCGGCCGACCGAAGCCCGCCCGAGCAGGACGAGTGGAAGCGCCCGCCGCCTCGCAAATTCTGAGGTCAGGGTCGACCAACGGCGTGCACCATCCATCCCTTCGAGGACAGGTCGTCAAGGTCAAGCACGCGTCGGCCGTCGTAGAGGATGGGGGTACGCATCCGCGCCTTCAACGCGGACCAATCCGCTTCAAGGCAGGCCTTGTGGGCGGTGACGAGGATCGCCAAATCGTACCCCTCCGCCTCCTCAAGGGAGCCATGCACCTGAACGCCCTCGCTGAATCCGCCATCGAGGTGCGGGTCCCACGCCCCGACGTGCACGCCCATGTCCATCAGCGCCTGAGCAAGCGGTTCTGCTGGGGTTTCGCGTGGGTCGCCGACCTCCGCCTTGTACGACCAGCCAAGAAGGAGCACGCGGTTGTCGTCGGCAGGGATGCCGGCACGGTAGAGCAGGTCGCGGATGACGCTGGCCACGTGCACCGGCATCGACCGGTTCACCGCACGAGCGGCCGTGATGAGGTTCGCAGGGACGCCAACGTTGGAGGCGCGCTGGATCATGTAGTACGGGTCCACAGGAATGCAGTGCCCTCCAACGCCGACGCCGGGGGTGTACCGGTGGAAGTTCCACTTCGTGGCGGCCGCGCTGAGCACGTCCTCAACGTCAACCCCCATGGCAGGAAAAATCCGAGCGAGTTCGTTCACCAGCGCGATGTTGAGGTCACGCTGCACGTTTTCGATGACCTTCGCGGCTTCCGCCACTTCGAGCGCGCCAACGTAGCGCACGTCTTCGCTCGTCAACCGTGAATACAGCCCGACCAGGGCCTCACCGACCGACGCATCACTGCAGCCGATGACCCGGGCCACCGAGCGAACGCCATGAGCCGCATCACCGGGATTGAACCGCTCCGGGCAGTACGCGACGGTGACGTCGACCCCGTGGACGAGGCCCAACTCATCGAGGATCGGATACCACGTTTCAGCCGTAACGCCGGGGTACACCGTGGACTCCAGCACCACAACGGTGTTCTTCCCCTTTGGTACCGCACCGAAGACGGCCCGGCCGGCCGCTTCGACGTAGGACAGGTCGGGCTTCAGGTCGTGGGTGACCGGGGTCGGCACCGTCACCAGCACCACATCGCAATGCGGCACGGCCTCCGTCGTCGAGGTGGTCACGTGCCAACGAGGCGTGCCGGGAGGCGGGACGAGGTCGTCCACGTCTGGGTCGCCAGTTGGGTTCTGCCCCGCCCGAACCATCGCGACGGTGCGCTCGGAAACGTCCACGCCCCAGACCTCGAAACCGGCGTCGAGGAAGCCGATGGCGGTAGGCAGGCCGACGTAGCCCAAACCGATGACCGCCACGCTGGTGGCGTCTGGGTGCATGCCGCGGCGTGTGGCGCTACGCGTTTCAATCGGTCGGAAGGCACACCCGCAGAACAGGTGTTCACGCCACGCGGTGCTTCGGCCGCGGCCGTGCCCTCCCGAGAGCGGTCGAGACGTTCGCATCGGTCCGAACGCTTCATGGCTTCCTTCAGCGGCACAACAGCATGGGTCGCCCCGGTCAGGAGGTCGTCATCACCGGCGGCCGTCCGGGGGTGTTGGCGGCACCCGGGCTGATGTGGAGGCGAATGCTGCAGCACCGGCGGCTGGTTCGCCACCTCATTGTACGGGACCTGAAGGTGACCTACCATGGCACCTTCATCGGGTACGGATGGACGATGCTTGAGCCCTTGCTGCTGACGGCGGTCTACTGGGCAGTCTTCGCCCTTCTTCGCGGCAACGAAGACCCCATCTTCGTGCTCGAAATCCTGCTTGGCGTGCTCGTGTACGGCCTCTTCTCCAAAACGCTCAGCCAGACCACGACGGGCTTGGTCACGCACGCGAGCCTCATCAAGCAAACCTCCGTGCCTCGAGAGATCTTCCTCTGGTCCGGTGGGGGATTCCAGATGCTGCGGTTCATGCTCTCCTGCCTCGTCCTCGCCCCGACGATGCTCGTGCTCGGTGCAGACCTGCACTGGACCTTGCTCCTGCTCCCGCTCATCGCCCTGCCCACCGTCGCGCTGGCGATGGGCGCAGGACTCGTGGCCTCCGTCCTGCACACCCACATCCGGGACACGGCCCACGTGGTTGGGATCTTGACCCGTGCTGGTTTTTTCCTCTCCGGCGTGTTTTTCGGCATGCGGCACATCGACCCGAAGCACCACGAGCTGTTTGCGCTGAACCCTGTGGCGGTCCTCATCGAGATGGCCCGCTCGTGCATGACTGGCGACACCACCTTGCTCCACGCCGAGTGGGTCCTCAGGGCCGTCGCGGTGTCGGTGCTCGTGTTGCTCTGGGGCAGCGTCGTGTTCGTTCGACGAGAGGCGGAAGCCGTCAAGCATCTGTGAGGTGAGGATGTGCCTGTGATCCAGTTCCATGGCGTGACCCTTGACTTCCCGGTGAAGGGCGGCGCCCCGACCTACCTCAAGGAACAGGTGACGGGTCGCTTCCGAAAAGACGGGCACCGCCGCAGCTTCAGGGCCTTGGATTCGGTGGACCTCGCGGTTGAGCGCGGCCAAATCCTCGGCATCGTTGGGCCAAACGGGGCGGGAAAATCCACCATCTTGCGCCTGATGGCAGGCATCTACCGCCCCGACGACGGCACCATCCGCACTCGTGGGCGTTGCGTGCTCCTTGCCGGCATCGGTACGGGCTTCCAGGGCCACCTCAGCGGACGGGAAAACGTGCGCCTGAACGGAAGCATCCTCGGCCTCACCGACCGAGAAGTGCTCGAGCGGATGGAGGACATCATCGCGTTCAGTGAACTTGGCGAGCACATCGACCAGCCCATCCGCACCTACTCGATGGGCATGAAGGCGCGGCTTGGCTTCGCCGTGGCCGCCCACCTTGAGCCCGAAGTGCTGCTCATCGACGAAGTCATGGCGGTGGGCGATTCGGCCTTCCGTCGCAAGTGCCAGGCCCGCATCCGTGAGATGGTCAGCGGCGACACCACCGTTGTCATTGTCAGCCACAACATGGGCACGATCGCCACCTTCTGCGACACGGCCGTCTGCATCCATCAGGGGAAGGTCGTGGCCGGCCCCGGTGAGGTGCAGGAGGCCATCACCATGTACGAAGCCCTCCTCTCCGAAGAGGAATGAGCCTCAGGGAGCACCCGGAAAGAGGTCCTGACCCACCAAGGCTGCGTCGTCCGGCATGCGCGAAACCTGCAGTTCCGTGGCCTGCTGCACGTGGTCACGGATCCACGCTGGAAGCAGCTCGAAGGCGGGAGCATGGTGCGTTGTCCACGCGCTGAAGTCGTGCGATCTGAGGTGCTCAAGGTCCGGAATCAGGTCCCATCGGTCGTGTTCGTTGATCCACCACAACACGTGCGAGGCGGTCTTCAACGGACGTTTCGCAAGGAAGGTTTGGATTTCACGCGCGTCCATGTCCACCGGTCGTCCGAGCAGCGTGTGCTTGTGGAAGCACTTCCAGCAGGCCCCACACCCGGGGTGAGGCGCCCGGAGGCACGAACTGACCACGTCCCCAAGACCGGCCCCCTGAACGATGCGCGTGGTGCTGGCTTGGCTGATGCCACCGATGGGGAGGACGATGTCCAGGCCGATGCTGGACATCAGCGACGACCATCGGCGCCACCAGCCGCTTGTGGCAAAGTCTCGCCATCGGTGCCCGTGCCAGAGGTAGGTGTTGTCCAAGGGCATCCCCATCGCGATGCCGCGGAGGTCGAGGTGGTCGGCCATGAGGATGAGGTGCACGGCGCTGGCCACGTCCGTCGAGAACCCAGGACGCAGCCCCCAATGCTCGCGGATGCGTTCGTGGTCGGACGGGATGCTGAGGACTTCCCGGCCCCAATGCCGCCGCAGGTGCTTGAACAGGTGGTCGGCGCCCCTGTGCTTGAGGTTGGACGTGAAAGAGCGGCGGTGGTGGACAAGGACCGCGTCCTCAGGAAGCAAGAGCATGG
>JALRLN010000131.1 GCA_023254445.1 Candidatus Poseidoniaceae archaeon
GTTCCCACACGGTCGAGATCAGGTCGACGGGCTCGAAGCGAAGCTGAATGGAGGCCATGCCCTCGTCCGCCAGCACGGTGGCTGGAAGGGTGAGCGGCGACCAGGTGCGTTGGCCGAAGGTCCGCATGGACACGTTGAGGTTCGAGGTGGCGGCGTCGATGCGCCACGATTCGAGGCCGAGGTCGGCGTGGATCCACGGAGAGACCACGCTGCCGTTCCCTTCGCCTTCGATGCGCCATCCTTCAGCGACCTCGTCGCTGGTCCCGACCGTGGCCTCGACCGTGCTCGGGTCGTAGGCAAGCCACTGGGTTCCGTTGCTGAGGCCCCACCCTGTGCTGCTCGGGTCGGCCCAGAAGTGGTCCGACCAGCGGCCGTCGAGGTGAACGGCGTGCACGCGTGGCATCGCACCGTCGAGGCCGGGCTCGAACCGGAAGCGAAGGCGAAGGGCATCGTGGAGGGCCGGGTCGACCGAACTCAGGTCCACCAAGGACCCTGTTCTGTTGTGGTGGCTTGGCAGGACGGCACCGCTGGCGTCCAGCACCGACCACAGGAGGGTCGCGTTTTCCGGGATGCTGTGTTCAACCCGGAGGTCCGCCCAGCGACCTTCGGCCACGCTCGCGGCCCCCGAGCCCCATCCAAACAACGGCGAAGTCCATTCCACGGCCAGCGGCGCGGCGAGGCGGACGTCGTCGACGAACCAGAAATCGCAGCAGGTCCCGGAGCCGCTGGTTTGCCGGAAGCGCAGCGCAAAGGAGGCATGGAACGCCCCTGCGGGAAGGTTGACGCTGTAGAATTGGTACGCGTTCGTTGACGTTCCTGACCCCGCCCACGTGTTGAGGGCCGTCCACGTCCCTGCGCTGTTCACGTATTCGAGGATCAGGTCTTCGTTGCTGTCCGGTTCCTCACCGCAGGACGACGACCCCTGCCGGACCATGGCGTGCAGCGGCATCGACGATACGCTGGACAAATCGAGGGCGGGAGAGGTGATGGTGGTCGCTCCAGCGTAGGTGCGGATGGCGCCTCCCGTGCTGCCGTTGAGCGCGCACGCTGGGGTCGTGACCACGCCACTGAACCCGGTCGTGTCGGGGGTCCATCCTTGCAGGCCGGTGTTGAAGTCCCAAAACTGCGCCCCACCGCTGTCGGTCAGGGAGCCGTCCTCAGAGGCCGAACCTTCGAGGACGGCACCCGATGCCTCCCACGCGTTGTTGCCTGTCCATGAAAAGCCGTCACGGGTGGCCACGTCGACCGGCTCAACCCTCAGACCAAGCGAGGTGAGGGGGGCGGTGCTCGAGAGGTCAAGGTACGGCGGGTTGTCCATCGCCTCCGGGCCCAGCACCAGTTCGGTGGACGACCCTTCGACCAGCGCGACGCCGCTGCCCCTCGACGCCTCCGCGCTGTCCAGAGCCTCTGGAAGCCCGATGGACGGCCCCGGCACCAACGGCGCAAGACCAGCGAGCAGCAAGGTCACCAGCACCACGATGGCGCTCGCCGGACCTTGCGCACGAGCCATGCTCAACGGTGCACCTGCGGGGACTTGAAACCTATCCCGGCGGGCCGCTGTGCCTCGGTCCGGTGAGTGAGGTTGAAGACAAGGCCCCCGGTCCTCGGCCCATGCCACGTCCCTCGGCTGCTGGCGAGTTGGACCCGGTGGCGCTCGAACGGGACCTGCTTGAGCGCTGGGCCGAGGAGGGCGCGTTCCGCGCGTCCATCGATGCCCAGGCGGGCGGTGCGCCCTTCATCTTCGTCGAAGGACCACCCACGGCGAACGGTCGGCCCGGCATCCACCACGTTGTGGCTCGGACCTACAAGGACCTCGTCTGCCGCTGGAAGACGATGCAGGGCTTCGTCGTCGAACGCAAGGGGGGCTGGGACACGCACGGCCTGCCGGTCGAGATCGAGGTGCAGAAGCGCCTCGACCTGATGTCCAACGAGCAGATCGAAGCCTTCGGCATGCAGGCCTTCAACGACGCCTGCCGTGAGTCCGTGTGGACCTACGAGCAGGCGTGGCGAGAGATGACTGAGCGCATGGCCTACTGGGTCGACCTCGACGAGCCCTACGTCACGCTCGACAACGACTACATCGAATCCGGTTGGTGGGCGATGAAGCAGATGTTCGACAAGGGCCTGCTCTACCGCGGTCACAAGGTCCTGCCCTACTGCCCGCAAACGGGCACCTCCTACTCGAGCCACGAGGTGGCGCTGGGCTACAAGGAGGTCGAGGAGCCCTCGGTCTACGTCAAGTTCCGCTTGGTGGACGACGACGCGTCCATCCTGGCGTGGACCACCACGCCATGGACGCTGCCCGGCAACGTCGGGCTCGCCGTTGGACCCGAGGTCACCTACGTCCGGGTCAAGGTCACCGCCGAACCCGAATCGTGGGGCGGCGCTGGAGGGGCCGCGGTCGGCGAGGAACTGATCCTCGCGGAGGACCTCATGGGCGAGGTGCTGCGGCACCACGTCGAGGTGGTCGAGCGAATGCCCGGCTCAGCCCTCGTCGGGCGCGCCTACCAACCGCTCTTCCCCGACGCCGTGCCGCGCGGTGAATCGACCACGGCGTGGACCGTCCTCGAGGCGGACTGGGTCACGACCACGGACGGCACCGGCGTGGTGCACACCGCGGTGATGTACGGTGAGGACGACTACCACCTCGGGATGGAGGTTGGGCTTCCTGCGCACCACACCGTGGGCATGGACGGGGCCTTCGTGGCCGGGGTGCACCCCGAGCTTGACGGCCGCTACGTCAAATCCTGCGACGAGGACATCATCCGACTGCTCTCGGCCGAGGGCGGCCCCGGCGCCAACGGCGCCGCGACCGGCGTGCTCTACCGAGCGAAGGACTACGCCCACGACTACCCCCACTGCTGGCGCACCGACCACCCGCTGCTCTACTACGCGATGGATTCGTGGTTTGTGCGCATGACCGCGGTCAAGGAGCGGCTCCTCGATTTCAACAGCCAGGTCGAGTGGGCCCCCGACTGGGTCGGCGAGGGCCGCTTCGGGGAATGGCTTCGCAACGTCAAAGACTGGGCCATCTCCCGCGAGCGCTACTGGGGCACCCCGCTTCCGGTCTGGCGCAGCGAGACCGGGGAGATGACCTGCATCGGCTCCATCGCTGAACTTCAGGCCGAAGTCGAGAAGGCGCGTGCTGCCGGCCTCGAGAACCCGGACTGCCCCGACGACGTGGACCTGCACCGGCCCGTGGTGGACGGCTTTACCCTGCTCAGCCCGACCGGGCAGCCCATGAAGCGCGAGCCCTTCGTGATGGACTGCTGGTTCGATTCGGGCTGCGCCCCCTTCGCCCAATGGCACCACCCCTTCGACGGCGGTGAGCGCTTCGCTCAGACCTTCCCCGTGGACTACGTCTGCGAAGGTGTCGACCAGACGCGCGGTTGGTTCTACACCCTGCTCGCGGTCTCCACCGCCGTCTTCGATTCCATCTGCTACAAGCGCTGCCTCTCGCTGGGGCTCATCCTCGACGCGGAAGGGAAGAAGATGTCCAAGTCACGCGGCAACATCGTCGACCCCTGGGACCACTTCAACCGCGAAGGGGCCGACGCGACGCGCTGGTACATGGTGACCGCAGGCGCGCCGTGGAACCCCCTGAAGTTCGACCCGGACGGGGTGCGCGAGACCTACGCCAAGATGTTCCTCACCCTGTGGAACGTGCACCGTTTCCACGCCGACTACGCAGCGCTTGACGGCTACGACGCCGACACCGCCCCGTCCCTTGACGTGGCGGAGCGGCCGGCCCTCGACCGGTGGATCCTTTCCCGCATGGCGACGGTCGCCCGGTCCTACCACCAGCACTTCGTGGCGTGGGACTACCACAAGGCGGGGCGTGAACTCGAGGATTTCGTGGTCAACGACCTCTCAAACTGGTACGTCCGCCGCAGCCGCCGCCGCCTGTGGGAATCCGCCCACAGCGAGGACAAACTCGCC
>JALRLN010000132.1 GCA_023254445.1 Candidatus Poseidoniaceae archaeon
ACGACGACGGCATCCCCGACTACATGGAGGACCTCAACCGCAACGGGAACCTCGAGGACGACGACACGGACGGCGACGGCCTTCCAAACTACAACGACACCGACGACGACGGCGACGGGTGGTTGACCTCCTTTGAGTGCCCCGATGCTGCGAACGGGACCTGCCCGACAACCTTCGGAATCGCCGATTACCTCGACGCCTCGCTGTTCAACTGCGAAGCCGTCGTGCTGGCTCGGCCCGTTGGCAACCACCTGCAACTCGCCCTGCTCGACTGGACCGACTACACGCTGGAGAACCTCAGCACCGTACGGTACAACGATTCCTCCTCGCTCGCGCGTTCCTTTGAGGACGGCTTGCTGTACTGGATCAGCGGCGGCGACCTGTTTTCCTGGAACCAAGTGGACGGGACGTCCTTCGTGACCGCCACCAGCATCAACGGCACCGTGGAGCGGCTTGGCTTCAACGCCACCGGGTCGCTCTTGGCCACCTTCGACGGTGACCTGCTCGAGGTCAACACGACCGACGGCTCGACGACCGTCCTCGCCTCCTTGCCCAGCGCGTGGGGCGAGGTGGGCGACCTGTACGGCGAGGGCAACGGCTCGGTCGTCGTTGTCGGCCCGGACGGCACATGGTACCGCATCAGCGCCGATTACCAGACCACCTGGACCCTCGGCACCGACGCGCCGAAGGCCGACGGCGCAGTGGCCCTTCCCAACGGCACCGTCATCGCCAGCAACGGCGCGCGGCTGACCCGGCAAGGTGTGGCCGGCGGCTCCCTCGTGGCGGCGCTCATCGCCGGCACGCCCTCCGACGAAGGCCTTGGCCAGGACCTTGCAGCCTGCCCCGTGCTGACGACGGACACGGACGGCGACGGGCTACCCGACATGTACGAGATCAACGTCTTTGGAACGGACCCGAACGACACCGACTCCGATGGCGACGGCATGTCGGACGGCCGGGAAGTGCAAAGCACGGGCACGGACCCCGCGGTGGCCGACGACAGCGACAACGACGGCATCTACGACTGGTTCGACGAGGACGACGACAACGACGGCACGCCGGACTGGATGGTCTGCGGTGTGGCCACCGACCGACCCATCTCCAACCTCGGGTTCGAAGCGCCCGGCCTGTTCAACGGCTCCAGCGACACAAGCGCCACGGTCAACGCGTCCACGATGGTGGGCTGGCAGACCGACGCCAGTTCTGGCTTCACGGTCGTGTCTGGAAACAACTCGGCGGTGGCCGCGGACGAAGGCGACCAGTACCTCCTGCTGAACATCAACGGAGGCAACCAGGTCATTTGGCAAAACCGCACCTTGTGGACCGGCGACTACGTGGCGTGGAACGTCAGCCACCGCGCGAGCGGCAGCCAATCCATGGCCGAGCAGATCGGCGTCGTGGTCGGCAATTCAAGCACCTCCATGTACATCCTCGACACCCACCTCGGCAGCACCACCGGCTGGCAGGTGGCCTCCGGGGACGGCTTCGTCGAGCAGGCCACAAGCACCATCGGTGTGCGCTCCAACGCTCCTTCGGGCACCACGGGCGTCAACCTCGTCGACAACGTTGAGTTCGTCTACCAGTGCTTCCGTGATTTCGACGGCGACGGCGTGCGCGACACCTTGGACGACGACGTGGACGGCGACGGGATGTCGAACGACGCGGAGTTCGGAAACGGGTCCCTGCCCGTGGACAGCGACGGTGACGGCATCCCCGACCTGTGGGACCTCGACAGCGACAACGACCTCGCCAACGATTCCACCGAATTCTTGGCCGGCAGCGACCCGACTTCGGCCGACACCGACGGTGACGGTCTGGAAGATTGGTTGGAGATCCTCGTCTACAGCGACCTCGCCGACGTGAACGTGTTTGAGGACTACGACAACGACAACGTCTCGGACTGGCTCGACGACGACGACGACAACGACGGCGTGCCGGACAACGACGTCTGTTACGGGCCCGGTTCGCGCAACGCCGTCTACGACCCGTCCTTCGAGTTCCCGTACGAAGACACGAACGTCTACGAAGGCGAAGCGGTGTGGGAGTCAAATGACGGGTACGTGGAAATTTTCCACAACATCAACAACGCCCAACACGGTGAGCAGTACCTCGAAGTCGAACGTTCCGCGAACACGGTGGTCTGGCAGGACATGCCCTTTTGGGAAGGCGACCTCATTCGCTGGTCCCTGCAGCACAGGGCGCGGGTGGTGTCGGAATACACCGAACTCCGGTTGATGCTCGACAACGCGAGCGGGGACGTGAGCGTCACGTCCGGCGTTCCAAACAACGCCGTCGAAATCGCAACCATGACCACGACCAGCCCGGTCTGGGCGGAGCGTTCCGGCATTGTCATTGCGCCGATCAACGCGAAGCAGTTTGTGCTCGACCCCGTCGAACCCGCCGACGGCGCCGGGAACTGGGTCGACAACGTTCAGATGAACCGCACCTGCATGCGCGACCTCGACGGGGACGGCCTCCGCGACACCATCGACCAGGACATCGACGGTGACGGCTATGCCAACAGCGTGGAGATTCAACCGGTTGCGCTCCCGACGAGCATCGAAAGTTTGGACGACACCTTCCTGTACAACTTCACGAACGCAGCCGGAACAAGTGCGGACTGGAACGGCTGGGGCACGACCACCACGTCCTATGCGGGCGTTTGGGGCGGCACAAATGCCCACTGCGACAACACCTCGTCGGGCTACGGCGCTTCGCCGTACTTTGGCAGCGGCGCTGGCCACATGTACTCGCCGTACATCAACCTCACAGGGCTTGGGGCGGCGACGCTGAACGTCTGGTTCTCGATGGACGGTTCCTGCAGGGACCCCGCCGATGAGTTCGAATACGCCGAAATCCGGTACCGATTGGCCGATGGCAGCGTTCGGAACGGAGCAGAAGCACCACCCGTTCCTGTCCAGTGGCTCCGAAATTCAGCCCACAGCGTGGCCTACGATGAGGAGTACCGCCCCGCTGGCTACCTGCTGGCCAACGACGGCTCGACCGGGACCCCCGACGTGTACAACCATGGGTACACCTTTGAGATCGAACTTCCACCGGAGGCCATCCACGACCGGACGCAGATCATCATCGACTTCCCGAGGGACCGAAACGCTCCATATTCCTACATCTGGTTCGATGACGTGTACCTTCACAGCCTGCGCTACGCCGACACCGACGACGACGGGCTCCTCGACATCGTCGACCCCGACAGCGACAACGATTGGCTGCTCGACGCCGATGAATACCTCCTCGGCACCAACCGCACGAACGTGGACACCGACGGCGACGAGGCGTGGGACGGCCACGAAGTCATCTATTTCGACACGGACCCGCTCGGCCCCGACGACACCGACGGGGACCTGATCCCCGACTGGTACGATCTCGACCGCAACGGCGACGGCGTGCCCGACCCCTACCAGTGCTACGGGCAGGACGCCGACTGGGTGCAGAACGGCGGCTTTGAGTTCCCGGGCATCTACGGCGGCGCCAGCAGCAACTCATGGCAGGGGCACGGAGAGACCTTCCTCTACGACTGGTCCTTCGAGACCGCGAGCACTCTGGAGATTTTCAATGCCAGCAACGCCGTGCTGCAAAACAACGCCCGCTGGCCGGACAACGCCAGCGAAGGGACCCTCCTTGCGTCCTTGTCCTCACCCTCGTATCCAGAACTGTGGACCCAAGTGACCACGAATCCAGGTGACCTTGTCACATGGAGCGCCGATTTCTTGGGAAGCCACCCCACGACGTCCGACAGCACCCAGGTGCGGTGGGGTTCGTCCGCGAACAGCGCGGCGAATTACAACGTGATTGGTACCCTTGTCAACACCGACGTCGATTGGATCACCGACCGAGGCTCCTTCATCGTGGAAGGGGAGAACGACGACATCCTC
>JALRLN010000133.1 GCA_023254445.1 Candidatus Poseidoniaceae archaeon
GAGGCGGCCTCGGCGTCGTGCTCGTGACGGAGGCGCTCCTCGGCGCGCTCGCGGGCGGCCTTGGCGCACTCGCATGGTGGCGCTCGGGAAGCATGCTGACGGGCATGCTCGTGGCCGTTGCGGGGTGTGCCCTGACGGCCCTCGTGTGGGCCCTGACCGACACGTCGGTGCTCGACGGCGCCTTTGACACCCGGCCCGGTACGCTTGTCGGCCACGTCATCGCCCTCGTCAGCGGTGTGCTGTTGACCGTGTGGATGGTTGGGCCCCTCGGCTACCCGCTCGTCGAATCGGCGTTGACCGTTGTTGGATTCGGTGGCATGACGTACGCCACCTACCTGTGGATGGAGCCAAACCGCAGGGGTTGAGCAGCGAAGGGTGAAAGGCCCTGCGAGCCAGCCTGCGCCATGGCCACGCACGGCGACCATCCCGACCTGCCCTCGGCCGTGGATGCGCTCCTGACCGAGGAGGTCTCCACGCTCTTCCTGAAGGCCGGGTGCACCGCGCGGGTGAAGGCTGGGCACATCACAACGCTCGTGCTTCGCGAAGCCGAAGAGAACGGCGAGGCGTGGGACGCGCCCACGATGATGCAGACGATGGACGAGTTTCGTGCGTTGGTCGACGCCAACGACGACCGGAGCGACTGCTTCCTTGAGATCGACCGCAAAGGCTGCCAGGTCATCCAACTCGGTGACCTCCGCATCACGATGGCGTGGCCGCCCTTCGCCGATGCGCACGAAATCACGATTGTTCGGCCTGTGGCACGGCTTGAACTGGACGCCTACGACCTTGACCAGCGCCTCATCGACCGGTTGTCCGACCACCACCGTGGTGTGTTCATTTCCGGACGGCCCGGTTCAGGAAAGACAACGCTCGCACAGGCCATCGCGTCCTACCTCGACCACACGGTTGGGGCGATGGTCAAGACGATGGAAGCCCCTCGCGACCTGCAGCTGGCCGACCGCATCACGCAGTACGC
This sequence comes from Candidatus Poseidoniaceae archaeon, assembly GCA_023254445.1. Lineage (GTDB taxonomy): Archaea > Thermoplasmatota > Poseidoniia > Poseidoniales > Poseidoniaceae > MGIIa-L3. Next base: position 977 of record JALRLN010000133.1, read on the forward strand.
TCCGCTGGAGGGCGACCTTGAGAAAACGGCGGAGGTCATTTTCCTCGTTCGTCCAGACTTCGTCATCTTCGACGAAGTGCGACGCGCACGTGACTTCGAAATCTTCGCAGATGTTCGGCTTGCAGGCGTTGGCCTCCTCGGCGTGACCCACGCCAACTCCGCCTTGGAAGCGGTGCAGCGCCTCATCGGCAAGGTGGAACTTGGCTTGGTCAGTCAGGTCTTGGACACGATCATCCACGTTGAGCGAGGGCAGGTGGCTCAGGTGCTCGAACTCCGCATGACCGTCAAGCCGCCGTCCGGTATGCAGGAGGAACTCGCCCGTCCGGTCATCGAAGTCGTCACCTTCCCAGACGGCCAGGTCACCCACGAGATGTTCGCCTTCGGTCAGGAGATCGCCGTGGTTCCCGTTGGCGGGCCCGGCGGTCGGGAATCCCCCCTGCGTCGCTTGGCCAAAGACCAGTTGCTGCATCGCATCCGGCAATGGGTTGGTGTGGAGTGTCAGGTGGTGTTCACCAGCGACGTCAGCGCCACCATCTACGCGCCCAAGCACATGGTCGCCCCGCTCATCGGCAAAGGCGGTGAAAACGTCAGGCAGTTGCAAGAGGAAGTCGGTGGGCTCGCCCTGCGGATCGAATCCTTCGAGGACATGCCCGACGGCGTGGAACGTCCCGGACGTCACCAGCGGAGCGACGGATGGATGGACGAGCAGGACCGCCGCGCCCGCAACAGCAGGGCGTGGGAAGACGACGGGCACCACCGCCGCCCCTCGAAGGGCAAGGGCGGTAAGGGCAAGCGCCACCGCTGAGTTTCGCGCGTGAAACACCGGTTGAACAACCACCGCCCGATGTTCTGCCATGGGCAAATGTGGCTGCGGTCGGTCCCCGACCGGGATGTGCAAAGGATGGCATGGCTTGACGGACGAGGAATACGAGGCCAAACTGGCTGCGTGGAAAGCCGAAAACGGCGAGAACAACGACGCATGAGGGCGACGAACCCTTGACCCGGCGGGTCGTTCAAGTGCCCGACCACACATCGCCCGGCGATGGACCTGCTTGCACGGGTGCGCACGGTGCCCGACTTTCCTGTTCCCGGCATTCTGTTCTACGACGTGGCTTCGCTCCTCGAGCAGCCCGATGCATGGCAGGAGGTGCTCGACCGCCTCGAACAGCAGGTGGAAGCGTGGCGCCCTGACGTCATTGCAGGCATCGAGAGCCGTGGTTTTCTGTTGGCAGCGCCACTGGCCGACCGGCTTGGCCTTCCGATGGTGATGATCCGGAAACCAGGGAAATTGCCCGGTGCGACCCTCACGCACACCTACGAATTGGAGTACGGTGCCGATGCCCTTGAACTTCAGACGTCGGCCCTTGAAGCAGGCCAGCGGGTGGTCATCGTTGACGACCTCTTGGCCACCGGCGGAACCCTGTCCGCAGCCGTAACCTTGTGCGCTTCGACGGGAGCAGAGGTGGTCGGGTGCGGCCTCATCATCGAACTTCCCGACCTCGGCGGGCGTGCTGCGGTCAAGGCACCCGTCGCTGCGCTCCTTGCTCCCACGCCGGCCTGAGGGCAACGTGCCGGTTTGTGTATGGCTCCGTTTGAAAAACCGAAGAACCTTGATAATCCCACGGCAAAATCCACATTTGCGGAAACGCGGTGGTTGCGATGTCAAACTTGGAAGAGAAAATCGGAGCGTACTTTGGTTTTGAGGAAAAGGGGGCCACCCTGACCGGCGAACTTCGCGCTGGCGTGGCCACCTTCCTGACCATGGCGTACATCTTGCTCGTGAACCCGGCCATGCTCTCGCTGGCCGGCATCCCCTTCGACGACGCGCTCTTCGCCACCGCGGTCGCCGCCTTCGTTGGGTGCATGGTCATGGGGCTGTGGGCCAACCTCCCCTTCGCCCTTGCTCCTGGCATGGGGCTGAACGCCTTCTTCGTGTTTGGTGTGGTCTTCACGATGGGCGTCGGATGGGAACTGGCCCTCGCCGCCGTGTTCGTGGAAGGCCTCATCTTCCTCGTCATCTCCCTTCCTCAGGTTGGATGGCGCAGCGCGATGATCAACGCCATCCCCCGCGACCTCAAGATTGCCACCGGCGCCGGCATCGGGATGTTCCTCTCCATCATTGGCCTGCGTGAGATGGGCTGGGTGGTTGACCACCCCGCCACGCTCGTCACCCTCGGCCCGACCGGGGCCTTCAGCTACGACCACGGTGCCCTCATCGGCATGGTGGCGCTGCTGGCCATCGCAGCGATGATGGCGAAGGGCATCAAGGGCGCCATCGTCTACGGCATCCTCGGTGCTTCCGTCTTCGGTTGGATCGTCGGCGCCTACGACCCGTGGATGGACAACGCCGCAGGCCTCGGCACCGACGGGTGGGCGTGCATCCCTGACGGGAACGGCGGCTACGTCAACCCCGACTGCATCTACGCCAGTGCCCCTGCCTTCGGCGACATCTTTGGGTGGGTTGGTCTGCCCTCGGAGAGCCTCTTCGCGTTCGCTGGCTCGCTTGGCGACATTGGCGACAACCTCGACACCTTCCTCCTCGTGATGGTGGCCTTCCTCTTCGTCGACATCTTCGACACGGCGGGCACCCTCTACTCCGTCGGTCGTCAAGCCGGTTACGTGGACGAGGAGACCGACGAACTCCACCACGCTGACGAGGCCTTCATGGCCGACGCGGCCGCAACCATCGTTGGGGCAGCAATCGGAACCAGCACCACGACGACCTACATCGAGTCCGCGGCTGGCGTCGAAGAAGGCGGCAAGACGGGCATGACGGCCGTCACGGTTGGCGTCCTGATGCTGTCTGGCCTCTTCCTCGCGGGCCTGTTCAAGTCCATCCCACAGTACGCGGCCGCGTGCGCCCTCGTGGCCATTGGGGCGCTCATGATGCGCCAGGCAGCGGACATCAA
>JALRLN010000134.1:0-3244 GCA_023254445.1 Candidatus Poseidoniaceae archaeon
AGGTGGGAACCAAGGAAACCCGCACCCCCCGTGACGAGGACGGGGCGCCCGTTCACGGTCACGCCCCCGGAGCCGCGCGTTCCAGAACGGTCAGCCGCACCGGGCCACCTGCCTCACGAACGAGTTCGACCAGGTCACCGTCGTTGACCTCGAGGCAAGGGTCCGCTTCGAAACCGTGAGCGTAGGGGAGGTTGAGCAGGGACGCCGCCGGGAGCGACAGGGGGCAGAGGTCCCTGTTGACGACCGCCACGGGCCCACGTCCTGCATAGAGCAGCCCCATGAGGACGTAGGGGGCGACGGTCGAGCCGGAGCCCTTGGGATAGATGAGCACCGTTCCCTCGATGGCCCGACCGTCGAGGGGATGACCGCGCTCGTCGATCTGCCCGGTGATGCGGTCCACGTAACCAAGGTAGGTGATCGGCACATCGGTCACCATCGCCCGCCCCTGCACGCGGTAGGTGCCCTGCGACGCCAAACCCTCACCCGAGAGGGTGCAATCGCCGTCCCGGTACGCCACGTTGCTCGTGGGCACGTGGTGGGAGCGCTCGTCGAGCGTGGGTCGTGGGCCGTCAAGCAAGGTGGGGTCGAAAGCGTGGGCCACGCATGCCTCGATGTCGGCGACGCTGGTCGGCAAGCGGTTGAGGCCGCTGGTGAGGTAGTGCTCGGCCTTCATGGAGTTCGTCAAGAGGTGGTTGAAGCGCTCCCGGTTGTACGGCGTGACTTCCGGGCAGGTGTCCTTGAGCACCAAAGCCCCCGCTTCCTCCAGCACGCCGATGCTGCCGTCCGCTTCGGCCAGCGCGTGGTTTTCCCTGCTCGTGAACACCCACAAGCGCTGGTCAGGAATGACCGCGCCCATTTCGGCTCGGGCGCGCACGGCCGCGGCCGTGGCCCGGATCTCTTCGAGGGAGGCTTGTGGGCAACCAATGACGACCAAATCGACCACGCCCTTGGGCGCCAACGCATCGCGCCGTTGCTGAAGGGTGGCTTGGTCGAAGGTCAGGCGCCCTTCGATGCGCGAGGCATCGACCTCAACCTGCGGACCAAGCCCCTCCGCCCACAGCATGGGAACGCCGTAGTTTGCGGCGGCGGCCGTCAGGGCCTTTCGTCCCGCGAAGGAGGTCGATGGATCAAGCCCCTTGATGAGGGGCATCGGGCCCCACGGCATCGACCAGCCCGGCTTGACCTGCGAGCCGATCCAATCGCCAAGGATGGACATGTCCGACAGCGTGTCGATGGTTGCGGTCACGTCGACGAGGATGTTCGGATGCCGGTGCTCGTCGAGGTGCAGCCCCCACGCGGGCGCGAACCCCGTGAGCGCTGTGGCGAGCGCGGAGAGGCCGGACTCGCGGTTCGTGCGCGTTTCCGTCCATGAATTCGCGTAGCACACGGCGTTGGATTCGGCCCAGCAGGCCACGCCGGGTGCCGGCCCAGGCTCGCGGTCGTACGGGGTGCAGGAGAGGGTGGGGGCGATCCCCAACGCAGTGTAGGCCTCGATGATGCGCATCTGGGCCTCAAGGAAACCGTCGCGGCCGAGGTCCATCGCGTCGATCTGATCACCGTCGCAGCCCGCGGAGTTCAGGGTGGTCGGGATGGACACGCCCGGAGCCGCTTCCGCCGTGAGGTCGTCGAGGAAGCGCATCAGGCCCTCACCTCCCGTGATGACCGACACGCCAGACACGTGAGCGTCGGCCACCTCAACAAAGGACGAGGCACCCGAGGTAAGGGCGAGGTCGACCACGAGGCGGGCCCCTTTCTGGCGGGCCGGCCCTTCAGCACCGTCGAGCATCGCCTGAAGCCGAGGTGGGAGGTCCATGTCCCGATGGAGGAGGTCCGGCCCTCAAGCCTGCCGACGGGAGATTGTTAGAAAATCGGAACATTTGATATCATTGAGGTCGATGCTCGGCCCGATGAACGAGGTACAGCGACAAGGCACGCAGCAGCCCCAGACGGAACGAAACGCCCGTGGGGGTGAACGGTGGCGCAGCCTTGGCGTGGTGCTGGCCTTGCTCCTGGCCGGCGTTGGCTTCGTCCTTCCCGAGGACGTCAATGCCCCTTCGACCCACCTTCTGCACAGCAGCAGCGCGGACAGCAGCGACTGCCCTGCTGGCGGCACCCGCCTGGCGACCGGTTTCGACACCAACGGCAACGGGGCGCTCGACGCATCGGAGGAACTCGACCATGCCGTGGTCTGCGACGGCCTCCAAGGCACCAACGGCGCCAGCGGCCCTGCGGGCGACGAAGCGGCGGCCACGTTGCTCAGCACGACCACGATCGCCGCCGGCAGCACCTGTGCGAACGGCGGTGCCCTGCTGTCGTGGGGGCACGACGATGACGGCAACGGCCTGCTCGAGGCCGAGGAGACGCTTGGCAGCGAAGCCATCTGCCACGGAACGGCCGGCCTCGATGGGGCCCCCGGCGCCTTCGGACCCACAGGGAACAGCGGCGCGGACGGAGCGGACGGAGCCAAAGGGATGACCTCCCTGATCGAGCCCCGCACCGTCCCTGTGCACCTCTGCTCCGCTGGCCTGGTGTTGGTCATGGGGCTGGACGACGGCGCCGGGGCCGGCACCGCCGACGATGGCGTGCTGCACGACGACGAAGTGGACCACGCGCTGCGGTTGTGCGATGGCCCCCTCTCAGAAGGGCGCGTGAGCGACCTCAGTCAGGGAATCACGGATTCATTCACGGCGGGGTGCGACGCGATGACCTTCGGCGACGACGGCACGGATGTGTGGGCGGCGATGTCCGACGGCGCAACCGGCTGCGAACTCTACCTCATCGAGGACGGATGGCGCAGCCCCGTGCGCGTGCTTGACCTCAACCCGGCCGGGGACGCGGAGCCCGGGCGCATGCTGGGACTGACCTGGGACAGCGCGGCAGCACGCCTGCTGTTCGACGCCGTTGGCGAACAAGGGCAGCGCGACCTCTGGGCCTACGACCCGGTCAGCGGGCAACCTGCGCGCCTCACCTCGGCGCCCGGTCAGGACACCGTGGACCTCACGTCCCGCATGACGGACTGGAACGGAGGGAAGGTGCTGAGCCGACCAAGCGGGGTCGGGCTCCCATGGTGGACGGACGGCAGCGTTGACGGCACCCACCTGCTTGACGAACAGCCGTCGCTCAGCGAAGGAGAGGCGCTCGGCATGTGGGCGCAGGGCATGCTTCGCTTCGGTCGAGACGTCCTCCTCGGGGAGGGCACCGACCTCTGGATGGAGGTCGAGGATGCAACCGGCGAAGTCGAACT
>JALRLN010000134.1:3254-3842 GCA_023254445.1 Candidatus Poseidoniaceae archaeon
ACCTCGCCACGGAGGCCCCACCATGCCACCGCTTCGATGAGCTGGTGGGCGGCGAGGACGAGAGGGACCGCTGCCAAGGGGAGGTAGCGCCGATCGTCGACGTGCCGCACCGCATCGATGCCAACGGCACCCCCACCGTCCACGACCTTCACCCCGGCACCTCGTCCTCACCGTCCTCTGGCGTGGCCGTGCACGGAGGCGTTGCGGTGGCGGCGACGACCCTCGAAGGACGACAGATCGTCCACGTCACGGCCGATGCAGGCCCGCGGACCGTCACGTCGCTTGTTCGGTCCAACGGTCAACCGACCGAGGTGCTCGCGGACGCCTTCGGTGCCGTCGCGTGGAACGGGATGCTGCTCTTCGATGCCGTGGTGGACGGCGCGGACGCGAGCCTGTGGCGCTGGGACCCCGCGACGGACGAGGTGCTGCAGCTGTCCTCAAGCATCCTCGCACCCGGGCTCGACGCCGCGCCCGTGGCGCAGGCCGAAGCGGTGTGGTTTTCCTGCGTCACGATGGGCACGGGGGCGGAGGTGTGCTCGACGGACGGCAGCGTGCTCGGGACCCGTGTGCACGAACTGCGGCCCGGCT
>JALRLN010000135.1 GCA_023254445.1 Candidatus Poseidoniaceae archaeon
TGCAGAAGCGATGGACGCGTCGCTGACAGACTTGCCCGTCCTTGACCGTGTCCTTGTCCATCTGCTCCTCAACGATCTCGGCCAGCGGCCCCGTGACCCTGACAGGCTCACACAATCAGGCATTGCGATGTCCATCGGCATTGAGCGGAAGCACGTTCCACGGGCCATCCGTTCGCTTGCTGAACGGGACTACGTCGTGATGGAATTGGCTCACGTTGACGGTGCGAGGCAACGGAAGCGTCTTCACAGACTCTCTGAGGAAGGGCGTCAGCATGCTTTGTCGGTTTTGCAGCAGATGGGTCACGCTGTTGATGCGCATTCCTTGTTCACATCCCCCTTGCTTTGTCACAACCCCGCCCACGGAGCGCTGGACCGCATGGTCGAATCTGCCGCAGCAGATGGTGTGGTCGATGGCGTCGAACGACGGCGCTTGCAGTTGACAGCGTCCATGTTGGACGTCGCGCCTGAACGACTCGAAGAGCGGCTGCGTAAGACCGGTGCTTCCATCCATGAGGCGACGGACCTCGATTTAACAGGCGAGGGTGCCGTGTGGTTGGCGTGTTTTGAAACCGCACTGGCCGATGGGAAAATCTCGCCCGACGAACAGGCGCTGCTCACATCGCTCGGTGCTTCGCTCAACCTTACCGAAGCGCACGTCGATGCTTGGCTCCTCAGCGTGCTTCACGACATGCTGAAATGATGCCACCCCCTCATCATGGCATGGGCATGACGGACGTTGAACTCGAAGCCCATGACCGATTGATGGGCTTGGTCGCGAGCGTTACCAACCTCCCGGAGCGAGACGTCGTCCTCATTGGCGACGTCATGCTTGATTGCTACATCCATGGCTACGCTGACAACCTCAACTCAAGGGCACCCGTGCCCGTGTTGAAAGAGTCGTTTAGAGAACAGGACGTGGGAGCAGCGGCACACGTTGCACGGGGGCTGCGTTCGTTGGGCCTGAAACCGTATCTTTTCGGCGTGATCGGCGACGACGATGCTGGGGGGAGCATCCTTGATGCGCTCTCCGAGGAGCAGGTGGACACAGATGGAATCGTGGTCCTTGAAGGCCGAACAACGACCGTCAAAACCCGTATGCTCGCTTCGAGGCAAAGCCTCGTTGCCGATGAGCAGTTGATGCTCCGCTGGGACATTGAAGACGATAGCCCCCTCCCTGTTGACGCGTTGACCCACATGGTGGATCAAGCGATTGCGCGCTTGCCGGGTGCCGCTGCAGTGATTCTCTCGGATTATGGGCTTGGCGTCATCACCGACGAAGGCGCATCACGCCTGATCGACGCCGCAAAGGAGCACAACGTCCCTGTGATCGCGGACCCGAAACTCACCGGATTTCATCGAACTCGAGACGTGAACTGGGTGGTCATGCAATCGCATGGTCTCGAACTGATGCGACGTCGGCTCGGGGCCGACAGTCCTCGTGATGCCGCACACCAATTGCTCGCTGACCATGGGTGGAGCCACCTGCTTGTGCTCGCAGGTTCAGAAGGCGTGACCATCTACGAACGCGATGGACATGATGCGCATGTCGCCTGCACCCTCTCCACGCTTCGCCAAATGATTGGATTGATCGATGCAGCAGCCGTCGCCATCGCCGTAGCACTCGCGGCAGACTTGGACGTAGACGGTACGGCGCTCTTGGCGAATGCCTCATCGGAGTGCATTCTCGGAGCGGATGGATATTCGCGCTTTGCCCTCACCAGGGACGATGTCGTCGAGCGACTGCGTGAAAGCGCTTGGAATTTGCAGATTTCAAAGCGGTGAGCACGTGAGCCGTTGGACCTGGCCAACGACGGCAGACCTCGGAATGAGGGTGATGGCGCCGAGCATCGAAGGCGTGTTTGAGGAAGCGGCACTTGGTCTGCTGGAAGCCATGACGCCATCCATGCCAGAAGAAGTCGTCGTCGGCACAGGAGAGTGGCGGGTCCACCTGCACGAACGGGACGGGGACACCGGCAACGACGTGCTTCTGTTGGCATGGTTGGACGAAGTCTTGTTTCGCGCTCAACATGACCATCGATGGCTCATCGAGGTCAGCCTCAGCCTTCACACGGACGAACATGGAAGGTCCGTGCGGGCAGCCGTCAGTTACGTGGATGGACGTACGATTCGGCGTTCGGTCGAAATCAAAGCCGTCACAAGCCACAGCATGATGCTGAATTTTGTTGAACCTGGTGAACACATGCCGGGAATCGAAGGCGCAGTCCCAGAACTCATTGGACCTGCATGGTGCGCTGATGTGCTCCTCGACGTGTAAGGTGGGAGCGCCCCGGGTGGACGCTCGTCCCCATGGCCCATGTCCACCAACATCCTCCATCCCGGATCCCCACAGCACCCATGGCCCCAGGTAGGGCTGCTCCGTTCCCGGCCTGACCTGTTCCCCCGGTTATCCGATTCCCGTCTCCCTCCGGAGACGGTTCACAGCACCCGGGTCATGTGGGGGCGAGACATCAACGTCCGCTGGTGGGAGACCACGGGTCGGGTTCGCCGCCCCGGGGCATTCGGTCCGCCATGACGACGATGTGCGGTACAGGGTACGCCGAGCTCCCCACCTATCCCGCCTGAACCGGGCGCGGCAAGTATTTCAATCGCTCGTCGAAGATTCCTCGTACTTTGACGGGCATGATGTCTTGATGACGGAGGCATGCAGGACCCATGCATCGTTCACGTACTCAAGCGTCCCTTCGGCATAGATGGTACGGTTGTCATCAAGCCCATTGGAAACGCTCGCGTCCAAAAACGAAACAGAGAGTCGTTCGTTTTCGTCGCCAACCACGAAGGTGAACGTGGCGTTGTCGATGGTCCCGTCCACCACTTCACCTCGGACGGCCACGCTCATGCCATCCTTTGGAGCAGCCAGCACTTCATCCACGGTCATGGTAGGCGTGGGGGCGTCCACGAGCATGGTGCCTACCAGGCCAAGCGTGATCACAAGGCCCACGGCAAGGAGCCGTGCTCGCCGAGTAGTCATGTTGGCACCTCATGCTCCTCAAATATCAACCACGCGTTTTGGCCAGTGCGTGGGTGACGGTGCGTATCAACCCGAGGCCTTCGAACACGAAACCAGAATACGCCTGCACCAAATGTGCTCCTGCGTGGATCTTCTCGATGGCGTCCTCGCCAGACATGATTCCACCAACACCAATGATTGGCCATGACCCACCGGTGTGTTCCGAAACGCAACGGATCATCGCGGTGCTCCGCTCTGCCAGCGGAGCCCCGGACAGTCCGCCGGCTTGACCGAGCACTTTGGATGCTTTCACCGACGTTGTTGCTGGACGTTGAACGGTTGTATTGGAGACGACGACGCCATCGCAACCTGCCGCTCTGGCGACGTCCACAAGCCGGAGCAATTCATCGTCCTCCATGTCGGGTGCAAACTTCACCAGCAACGGGCGCGGCAGCGGAACCTCATCGTCTAGGCTGCTGCACAGGTGCCGCAACGAAGCCAAGAGGGCGGACAGCGTGTGTTCATGTTGCAAATCACGTAACCCTGGGGTGTTCGGGGAGGAAACGTTGACGACAAATCCATCCACAACGGGGTGCAATGCACGAAGGGAGGCGGCGTAATCGTCCACCGCATCAGCGTTGTCGGTGATCTTTGACTTCCCAAGATTGACGAAAAGTGGTGGAAGGTCGATGTTCGACGCCCGCACCTTTGCGATTCGCTTGGCGACGGCCTCACATCCATCGTTGTTGAAACCCATTCGGTTCACAAG
>JALRLN010000136.1:0-278 GCA_023254445.1 Candidatus Poseidoniaceae archaeon
GTGTGCCGCGTGCAAACTCCCCGCGAAAGCCTTCGCGATGGCGTCGCCGCGCTTGGCCAGCATCCGCTTCTTCAGCCATGCCGTATCGCTGCGGTGCTGCACCACCTGATCGATTTCTCGCAAGGAGCGCTCGATGGGGTGCTTGCGCCAGCCCGAACGCAGGGGGCCCGTGATGGTTGGAATGGAACGTTCCGGCTCCTCAAGCAGCCGAGCAAGGTGACGAAGTATGCGCTTTTCGGTGTCCTCGTTGGCGTGTTTGGTTCCCTTCATCCGCACGC
>JALRLN010000136.1:288-3637 GCA_023254445.1 Candidatus Poseidoniaceae archaeon
GGAATTCGACGTTTGTAGGCCCCGCCATGGCACGTCCCTGACGAAGCCTCAGGGGGGGCCGCTATGAGGGCTTCCTCAACCTGTCGTGCTCACGCCGCGGCCAAAGTGGCGTCGAACACGAGGGCGGAGATGGTCCAGCGCACCTCTTCACCGTCGTCCTGGTGGTTGCAGAAGGCCGCCCCGCCTTGCTGAACGGTGACGCTGAGGTCGAGGGTGGTCGGGCCGAAGCCAACGGTTCCGCCGCTGATGGCCGCCTGGGCATCGGCCTTGGTCATGTTCAGTTCCCCGCCGTCGAGGAGGGCTTCGTCGATCCACAGCACGCGGACGTCGTGCGACGAGGTGGAGGCCTCGCTGTTTTGCCCCTCGCCCTGAGCGCTCATGTCCGCCCGCGTGAGCAGGCCAGCGATGGTGTCGGACTCCGCATTGCTCGCACCCGGCGCAGCGCAACCTGGCCCACCGGCGGTTTCGTCTTCGTCGTAGGTCAGGGTGGCGACGAGGCCAACGACGTTCCGTCCATCGAGCGCGCCTCCTGCGTCATCGGAATGGACCTCAACGGTCACGCTCGAACCGTCACCAACGTATTCCGTGCCGGAGCCGAGTTCGATCAGCTCCGTCGTACCTTCCACGGCCCACGCCCCCACCGCTCCAACGTCCGCGGGGTCGTCACGCAGCATGTACGCCCCTTCTGCGGCCGCCACGGGGGCGAGGACAAGGAGGGCGGCGATGCCGATGGCGCGTCCGTTCGGGACGTCAAAACGACCGAGCGGGGACCCGTCGATGCCGCGCATCGAGTGGTCGACGAAATGGGCCAGGAAGGCCATGCCCATGCCTGGAATGGACTCAAACACGTGTTCGTTGAGGCCAAGGAGCCGCCACACGATGACCCCTGTGAGGGCCGCCAGCATCATCGTCACGGAATGCCGCGTGTCTGGCGTGTAGCCCATCCACCGCACAATCAGCATGGGAACGAAGATCCCACCGAGGCCGTACACGGCCAGGACGACGAGCGAGAAGACCGAATCACCACCCGGGACGTACAGCCCACCGAAGGAGATGAGCGTTGCAAAGGCGGCCACGCCGAGCGTGACCTTCTTTGTCGTCCCGTGATCTTGGCTCCATTCCGGTCGAATGTCGTCGGTGATGGCCGCCGTGCACGCGAGCACTTGGCTGTCCGCGGTCGACATCGTCGCCGCAAAAATCGAGGCAAGGATGAGGCCGACCCAGAAGGGGTCGAGGACTTCCATCGCCAAGGTGGGGAGGCCGAGTTCTGCATCAAAACCGTCCTGCGTGAACACGACGCGGCTGGCCCAGCCGATGACGAGCATGATCAGGATGAACGGTGTTTGCCACACGAAGAACCAGATCATCGCCTGCTTGCGCTCGGCGTCCGTCCCAAGCGTCATCACGCGCGACACGACCTGCGGCTGTCCTGCCACGCCAAGCCCGCCAAGGAAGAACGCGAAGATCCACAGCGACACGCCGAGGGCAAGGTCAGGGGGGATCAGTCCGGTGAGCACCGGGTCCTGGGCGGTCAAGCCGTCGTTCAACCCGCTGAACCCGCCGACTTCCCCAAGGGCGACGGTGCAGAGCAGGATGGAGCCGACGATCATCACGCAGGACTGGGCGGCGTCGGTCCAGATGGAAGCGCGGATGCCGCCGGCGTAGCAGTACGCGACGACCAGCACGAAACCGATGAGGATGCCCACCACTTCGTCCCACCCCATCATCACGAAGAGGGCCTTGCCTCCGCTGGTCAATTGCGCCGCCGCATAGATGGACAGGAAGACCACGGAGAGGATGGCCGCGAGCCGCGCCTCGGGAGCGCCGCTGACGCTGGCGACCAGCGAGGACAACGAACGGACGCCTCGCTCATTGGCCTCCTCCTGGATGTACCGGTAGAGCCAGGTCCATGCCAGGATTTGACCGAGCGTGGAGGCAAGCCCAATCCAGACCGCAGAGTACCCAACGGCGTACGTGAACCCGATGAATCCGATGAACATGTAGCCGCTGTTCCACGTGCTGACCGCCGAAAGAGCGGCGAGCGCAGGGTGCATGCCCCGTCCTGCGACGAGGTAATCGTCGGTCGTGTCTTCCTTGACGCGCATGCTCGAGAGGCCAACCGCCGCAAAGAAGCCGAGGAAGAGCAGGAAGGAGAGCAGCATCACGACCTGCATGCCCGGAGGACCACGCCCCCGCTCAAGAATCCTGCCGCCGCTCAACGGCGCCAGCGGGCGATGGCGTCGGCTTCGATGCCGTCCACAGCAGCAGGGACGAGCAGGCAGTTCAGACGCCCACCGGCTTCGTGCTCAAGCCCGGCGACCGTGGTGGTGACGTAGCGCTCATCCCTCGTGCCGACGTCCGAGCAGAGCACGACCGTCCACCCGTCGAGTTCGGCGGGCGAGGGCCCTTCCCCTTGCTCGACCACCTTCTGCGCCATCAGGCGGAAGCTCTGGAGCGCATCGCTTGGGCGCATGGGCTGCTGGTGTCCCGTACCGGCTCCGGTGGGGTCCAGGTCGAGGAGCACAAGGGTGTGAAGCCCCGCTTCCCGGTTGCTGTGGACGACGTGCAGCGGAGAGGTGGCGATCCACGAACCGTGCGGGTAGGTCAGCGTGGTTTGGCGTCCAAACCGGTAGTTGGACAACCCCGCCCCCCCGGTGACCACTCCCGTGACGCTGACGCCGTGCACCACGGTGCACGGCACCCCTGCGTCCGCCGCACGCAACTGCACGTCGACGTGGGTGGTGGCTTGAAGGGGGTCCCCGACGACGAGCAGCGCGACCTTCGAGGTGCGGGCCAGCGACAGCAAGCGCTCCGGTTCCTCGATGTCCGGCCGCATGACGCGCTCGATGGGGCCCACTTCCTGCTCGAGGGCCACCACATCGTCCTCCGGCCAAAGGGCGGTGTAGGCCTCGTACCATCGGTGGTCGGCGTTTCGAGCCGCGGCCACGGCGTCAACGGTCATGCCGCCCATCCCGCCCGGGCCAAGGCCCACCAGCACCAGGCCCGTGCTTGCGTTGTTCACCGTCATGCTGATGCCAACCGTACCGTTCGTCCGGAACGAGCAGCATGCGTCACTTGAGCGTGCCGAAGTCCAGCACCGAGGCGTGGCTTCGCACGCTCCGCCACCACGGCTGGCTGGTCGACGGTGCTGGCGTGCTTGCCGAAGGGGACGCACGCCTCCTCCCCTTGACCGATGCCGCTCCGTCGAGAGAGGACGAGGTCTGGCAAGGGCTCGCTGTGGTTGACCGCGATGAGCGCACGCGAGGGCCGGCCCACTGGATGGAGCGGTTGGGGCCGTCGTTCCCCGCGGACCTTCTCGATGACCTCCCCTCTTCCCACGAAGTCATGG
>JALRLN010000137.1 GCA_023254445.1 Candidatus Poseidoniaceae archaeon
CGCCACCCCGTTGGTCACGGTCGCCGCCCCTGCGGTCGTTGCCTCGGTCGAAGCGTCCACCCCGGTCACCGCCCCTTCGGTCGTTGCCACGGTCGAAGCGTCCGCCCCGTCGATCGTCACGTCCGCGGTCCTGACGGCCACCTCCGTCTCCAGGCGTATCGCCACGTGGGGCGCTGCATCGGTTGCATTCCGTTCGGAACGAGAAGTTGCTGTTGCTGCACTGCGGGCAGGTCCAGTCGCCGCCACCCCGTTGGTCACGGTCGCCGCCCCTGCGGTCGTTGCCTCGGTCGAAGCGCCCGCCGCGTCGATCGTCACCTCCTCGGCCGCCTTGCCGATCCGCACGGGCGCGGATGGAGAGCGTCGCTCCAATCAAGCCTTCAGGTTCTCGCTTCCGGTCAAGGTGCGCGAGGTGGACCACGGGGGCATCGGTGGTGCCAAGCACAGCGTCAACCTTGCCGACGTACGCTCCTCCTTCGTCAACAAGGATGCTTCCGAGGGCCGGAGAAGCACCGGTGAAGGGCACCATGAGCCCTCCTTCGTGGCTGATTCGTTCCACGGTGCCCTCGAACATGACCATACCTGCATGCCTCCCCCGACGTGAGGCCGGTTTCAGGCTGCCGGTGAGAATCAGGGGTCGGAAGGTCGGCTGAGCACGGCAGCGATGGCCAAGCAGAGCACGCTGGCGAACAATCCCGGGTGAGGAATGAAACTGCGGGATTGCGGTTCTTCAGCGGGTGGACTGACGGGTTCAGGTACCTCGGCCACCGGCGGGTCGAGGGAAGTGCTGATGCTTGTTTCACCGCCGGAGGCATCCGTGGCTGTGATTTCGACCACGTACGTGTTGATGCCTTGTTGGTCGCACGCGATGGTTTTGATATCGGCTTCCCACGCCTCCCCCTGGAGGGTTGCTTCGTCCCCTGCTCCGCACAGCCGCCACATCACAGTGAGGGGTTCACCCTCTGGGTCAACGGCGTATCCTCGAACCAAAGCGCTCGTTCCGAGCGCGTTCCACGTGCCGTTGGAGCCGTCCAAGGCCGGTTCGATGCTGAGTGACGGTGCGGCGTTGGGCAAGACCACGTCGATGTCAAGCAGGAACTCCATGATCCACCAACCGTTTCCACTGATGCGAACCGACCACGACAGGCTGCCGGGAAGCATGCCTTCGCTGCTGTGATCGAAGACGGTGGTGCTCAGGACCGGCATCGACTGCACCGCTCCGCTCCGAGTTCCTTGTTCGAGCGTCGCTGCGAGCGTGAATCCAGCCTCGGCGGCAGGATTGACCTCCACGAGGACGTGCCGTTCGGTGGTCAGGTTGGCATCAAACGTGAACGGTTGGACGATGCTCCACGTCCGTTGTTCGTCGGACACCATGCCGTATCCGTCAACCAGGCCGCATATGACGTCACCACCAAGTCCCTCTCCCCTGGCGATGACGACGGTGCCAAGGTTGGTACGGGACACGTTCCATCCTTCGGCTCCCTCGCAGGACAGGGACCATCCATGCTGGTCAAATCCCCATCCAGCGACGTCCGATGCCGCGATGGTGGCGGTGTTGATGCCTGGAGGGAGGCTGAACCGAGTTCCGTTGTCCGGTGCATCCGTGAGCCATTCGGGGGCTGAGTTCGACGACAGGTCTTCTGTTGTGAAATCCAAGTAGAGCACCCGTTCCATGGGCCATTCGTCCAACGGATAGGTCAAGTTCAGGTCCACCTGCAGCCTTCCGTCCGAGGTCTGTCCGACCAGAGGCGCATCTTGATTGAGCACAGCGTTTCCGTCGTCCTGCACTTCGGACCCGACCAAGGTGAGGCCGGCCAGCGAGGGAAAGGTGAGCCTCATGCTCGCGTTTGTCATGTTGGTGGCCACGATGGCGATGGTGAACGGCGTGCCGTCGGGGTCCTCCAAGCGCTCAAAGGCTGCGTTTGCCGACGCGTCCTCCGCCACCATGAGGTCAATTTCAAGCGCTTGCGTGGCGCTGACAGGAACCTCGCGGCAGGACGATGAGGCAAAGGGGCGCGGGCAGGTGCGGTACTCCGGATGATCGCTGGGGATGAGGTCACGCTCATCGAGGGCCAAGCCGTCCTCGACGAAGCGAACTTCGTTCGCATCGTCGCCAATGGTCCGTACGCTTGCCCCTTCGTGCAGCGTGATCCGTGTCGACATGTCGGCGATGCATGAGGGGCCGACTTCACGCACCGCGTCCCGTTCGTCGGTGGAAATCCACGAGTCGTTGCCACCGGGAAATCCGTCGAAGAGGCCGTCGAGATCGGCTCGAACGTCCGCTGCGCGTTGGTCCGACGCACGTGCCGTGGCCGTGATGGACGCCGCAGACCATGAACCGTCAACAGCAACGTCGAAGGTCGCATTGTCGTAGGCGAAGAGGTCCTCGAAGGTCATACCGGTGCAGTTGACGTCCTCCATTTGTCGACCTTCCACCAGCACCACCTGCGCTTCGTCGAGGGACGGGGGCGCGTGGCCAAGTCCAGCCAGCAGAAGCATCAGGACCAGCAGCGTTCCAACGGTTGGGCGCATGGTACGTACGCTCCGTGCCGTGCCTTGAAGCCTCGCTCAGGTCAAGGCACCAACCGTTCCATGCGACGGAGCAGCACCCACGTCGGGACCACCGTCCACGCGACCGCTGCGCCAAGGATGGCCGGAGCACGCACACCACGGTCAACCTCTGGAAGGCGAAGCTCGAGCAAGTGGTGGTACACGCCGTTCGGCGATGCAAGGTCGAGCAGGGCTTCGAATCGGACCCAAGAGGGGTCGTGCGACCCTGCTTCGATGCCTGCTAAGCCAGCAAGAACGCTGGTGATGAGCAGCCACAGCATCGTGAACAAGAACCACACACCGACCCCCATGGCGATGGCCGTCCCTTGGTCACGGGCATAACTGGACGCCAAGAGGGCGATCACGGTGTACCACGTCACGACGAGCGCCGTGGACGTCAGGAAGACCGTCACGTCAGCGAAAGCAGGCCATACCCCAGTTCGTTGCTGAACAATCATCACCGCGATGCACGAGAGCACGAGAACTGGAACCACAGCGGTGGTTAAGTGCGCGCCAAGGAGCACCGCTGTTTGCCGCCGCCTGCTCATGGCGCGTCCCAAACGCACCTCGAGAACACCAGAAGCACGGTCCCGACTGACGCCATCCCATGCATACAACACGGACGTGAGCGTTGCGGTCAGGAGCACAAACAAACTGGTGACGAAGAGGATGTGCATCGGGGTGTCAAGCGGAATGTCTGCTGGTAGCGCCGTCCTCGGGTCGGAAAGTCCCCATGCTGCTCCGGGAATGGCCAGCGTCAGGAGTGGCAACGCCACGATGGACCGGACCGACACAAGGAGCGTCCACGCACGCCGCCCGCTCAGCCAAGCCCACTGCTGAAGCGGGTTCATTCCTCTTCACCCCTGCCCACGATCGCGTCCAACAGGTCTGCAAGGTCGATGTCACGTCGGCCGTGGCTGAGGACTTCTGCTGTCCCAATCGAGGCGAGAAGGTCCGAATCCAACCGCGGTCCAGTCAGCTCCCAAAGGCCGTCGCCAAGGTCCACGGCGTCTTCGGAAGGGCGTTGGCCTTTGACCACGGTCACCCACGGCCTGTCGAGGCCGATGGTGTCCGCAAGGGA
>JALRLN010000138.1:0-3172 GCA_023254445.1 Candidatus Poseidoniaceae archaeon
ACGGTTCCGGACGACGTCCACTCCACCCTTTCCGAGCGGGCCGAAACGGGCGTTGGCCTCGTGCTGGTCGGGGATGAGGACGGTTTGCATGGTTGGATTGAACTTCGGGACACGCTGCGGCCGTCGTCGGTCGAAGCCGTCCGGCGGCTGAAGGCCGAGGGGCTGCACGTGGTCATGTTAACCGGCGACCGTGAGGGAACGGCACGGCGCGTGGCCGACAACGTCGGCATCACGGCCGTGGTGGCGGGGGTGTTGCCCGATGCGAAGGTCGAGGAGGTGCTCCGGTTGCAGTCGGAAGGGCGACGTGTCGCGATGGTGGGCGACGGCATCAACGACGCAGCCGCCTTGGCGGCGGCAGAGCTGGGCGTGGCCATGGGCGGCGGAGCAGGCATCGCCCTCGATGCCGCAGGCGTGGTGCTCCTCAAGGACGACCTTATGGACGTGCTTGGGGCCATTGGATTGGGCCGCGCCACCATGTCCCGCATCCGAACCAACCTTGGCTGGGCCTTCGGGTACAACGTCGTCGGGATCCCTCTCGCCATGGGCGCGCTGTACCCCTGGACCGGATGGTTGCTGCCACCGGCCTTCGCTGCTGCCGCCATGAGCCTGTCCAGCCTCAGCGTGGTGGGCAACAGCCTGACCCTACGCTGGTGGCGTCCGCGGCGTTGGGAAGCCTGATACGGGCCGCACCCCACGTGACGCCATGGCCGTGCACCACCTCAAGATCGACGGGATGACATGCGGCGGGTGCTCCGGCCGCGTGGCCCGGGTGCTCGAAGCGATGGACGGGGTTGAACGTGCAGAGGTCGACCATGTCGAGGGGACCGGCGTCATCACGACCGCTTCGTCGGTGACCATGGACATGGTCCTCGAAGTTGTCCAAGGAACGGGATTCACGTGTGCTCCTGCATGAGCGCTGCAACGCGTTCCTGACGCATCGTTGCTCTGCTGTGCAAACACTTCATTAAAAGGACTCGATTATCGATTATAATTCATGGATGCCCGTGCCATCACCACCGCACAGGGCATGGTGTTCCGCTCGGACATCGACACCATCCGCGAGAGCCTGCTGGAAGCGGTCACGGTACTGGCAGGCACGCCGCACGCTTTCGTGATGAAGGCCAAAGGCGAGACCATGAAAATCGTCCGCTCCACCCTTCCAAGCCTCAACGGATGCGAAGTCCCCGACGACGCCATTCCTGGTTCCACCGAGCCTGTTGTGCTCGATGGGCTTCTTGAGCGGCCAGGGTGGAGCGACGTCCCCGCCGTGGCCGACGGGCGCATCGGCACGGTGCTTGGTCAGCGCTTTAGCATCGCCGGAAGCAGTTACGTGGTCTTCGCGGCCGCTGGCCCGACGCATGCTTTCGAAGAGGCGGTCGTTGAGCGGTTTCACCACGTGATGCCGATCGCTCGCCACACCATCCGCCGCCTCCGCGACGACGAAGCACGACGACGGCAGGCGTCGGAACACGACGGTCGCGTTCAGGACCTTCGCGACGAACTGACGAAGGCCATGAAAGCCAGCGACCAACTCGAAGGCGTGAACGCTCAATTGTCCAATTCGCTGCTGGAAGTCTCGAACGCCAAGGCCCAGTCAAAGGCCATGCTCGTCACCATGGGCCTCGCCATTCTGTTGTTCGGTGTGTCCGAATTTGCCATTGAGCCTCGGCTTGAGCAATCCGGCGTCTCTCAGACCGTTCTGGTGTACCAGAAGGTGTTCATCCTTGGTGGCCTCGTGCCCATCGAGGTGCTGGTCGAGCGATTCATTTCACGACGTTTGGCCAGCAACGCCTCGCACGTCCGCATCGACATGTACACCGAGGTGCTGGAGTTGATGCTCGAGGACGGCGTCATCAACGAGAAGGAACTGAAGTGGCTCGAAGTGTACCGCCGTCAGCAAGGCATCACCAAGGACGAAGCCGCTGCCGTCGAAGCACGGATCCGCGCCGACATGCTGTTGGCTGTCCGGCAGAAGGACCGAACAAACGCGCCCGCACCGCTCGCTGCATGATCGGAGTTGAACCCATGAACACACGCACAATTTTGCTGAGCCTTGCTTTGACGCTGATTGCCCTGCCCTTGGCAAGCGCCGCCTCGCCAGGCACCTTCGAAGGCTCTGGGGACACGATGAGCGCGCTTCAACGCGGGACGTACATGTCCTTCGTCGGCATCGGGCTGGCCTTTGTGGCCACCGCGTTCTTCCTCTTCATGGAGCGCAACGACGTGCACCGTGACCTGCGTCCGGCCCTTGGCGTCGGCGTTATGATCGTCGGCATTGCCGGGTTCCAGTACAACCTCATGGCGGAATCCTACCTCTTCGACGGCAGCATCCCCACCGATTTCCGCTACGCAGATTGGTTTTCCACCGTCCCTCTGATGGCGCTGTGCTTCCCCCTTGTTGCCGGACGAAAGGCCTACACCAACAAGCGCTTGTTTGACCTTCCCGGATTGAGCGTCCCAGGCCTCATCATGATTGGGGCCTTCTTCATGATTGCATCCGGTTACCTCGGTCAAGTGGAACTCGACGCGGCCATCAAGGCCGGCACGGACCCCGCGAGCATCCACTGGTACTGGTTTGCCCAAGGCATGCTCGGCTACCTCGGCGTGATCGTCATCGCCGGAACGCCCTTCACCGGCGCCTACGGACTGGACGACACCAAGGTCACCGACCCCTCGCTGCGCACCGCGCTCAGCAGGATGCGCAAGCTCATCCTCGTGGGGTGGCTGATTTACCCTGTGGGGTACGTGCTTGGCGCCATGGGCAGTGGTGTCGAAGAAATGGTGCTGGCCTACAACGTCGCCGACCTGGTGAACAAGGTCGGTTTCGTGATCATCGTGTGGCACGGGGTACGCAACGCCGAATCAAGCCGCGCCTTGGCCCATGACATGGAAGCGGGGTTCCACACCCTGGCCCATGCCGAGGACAAGCAGGACGACGCGCCCAGCGACGACCTCCTTGCCATCGCAGCCATGAGCCGCGGAGAAACGGTTGAGGAGCCCGAGGACGACCTCTGAATCAACCACCAACACCGCGCCATCGTCGACCTTGACCCCTCTGAGGAGCCACGCTCGTTCAGGCCGGTCCGTCCCGCGTTTATGGTTCGAAGACTCACCTTCATTAATCCCGTAGAAATCGCGTTAGCCATGACCGCTGATATGGGTGGGGGCGGAT
>JALRLN010000138.1:3182-3588 GCA_023254445.1 Candidatus Poseidoniaceae archaeon
TCTGATCGTGCCTCGAACAACGCGTGGGGCGCTCCCAGCCTTGGCGCCCCACACAACAGAGCGTGAAGCCCTCCATCGCTCACGTTGCTGTTGAAACTCAACTTCATTAACCAGAGATGCTGGCTTTGAACCATGACCGCAGACATGGGTGGGGGCGGTTGCCCCGTGATGCACGGAAGCCACACGAACCACGCGATGGGCACGAGGAACATGGACTGGTGGCCCAACGCCCTCAACCTCAACATCCTGCATCAGCACGACGTCAAGACCAACCCCCTTGGCGTGGATTTTGATTATGCAGCCGCGTTCTCCGGCCTGGATTTCGCTGCCCTCAAGGCCGACCTCAAGGACCTCATGACCGACAGCCAAGACTGGTGGCCCGCGGACTACGGCCACTACGGCCCCT
>JALRLN010000139.1 GCA_023254445.1 Candidatus Poseidoniaceae archaeon
GCAGCCCGATGCCACGGTGCTCGGCGGGGCGGTCCGTGACGTCGTCGTCGTCGAGCACCACGAGGCCGCTGATGGGCGCTTGAAGGCCTGCGATGGTGCGGAGCAGGGTGGATTTGCCGCACCCGCTCGGGCCCAAGATCGCCACACGTTCGCCTGAGGCGACGCTGAGGTCAAGGCCGTCGAGCACCGTTCGCTCGCCGAAGTCCACACGAAGGCCCTGAACGTGCAGCCCGGGCATCACAAGCCACCTCCAATCCGGTCGTCCCTCCACCGCTCGACGCCCAGCATGACGCCCGCTGCGAGCAGCCCGAGCACGCTCGCCACCGCCATCGCGGCCGGGCGTGTGGTGGCGTCGAAGCCGGGCCGCGCCAACCACGCGTCGACGAGGACGGCGAGGGTCGTCGAGCCGGTCGAGCGAACGAGGATCCACGACGCACCGAATTCACCGAGGGAGAACGCGAGGGCGAGGCCGGCCGCCACGACCGCGGCAGGACGGAGCATGGGCCAGCGCACGAGGGACCAACGCCGCCACGGTCCAAGCCCGAGCGTGGCCGCCTGTTCCTCAAGGTCGTCCGGCAAGGCCCGCATCGCCGGGAGCAGCACGCGCACCACCACTGGAAGCACGAGGGTGGCGTGGGCCAGGGGCAACAGCACCGGCGAGGCGATCAGGTCCGGCGCGAAGCGGAGGAGGCCAAGCAGGCTGCCCAGCCCGACCATCGCTGAGGAGATGACCAGCGGCGCCATGGCGAGCAGGTCCATGGCCTGCGCCCGTCGACGGTGGCCTGCGCGCTCCGCTGCCAACACGGCCGATGCGCACCACCAGCCGACGGGGACAGCGATGGTCACGGTCCAGGCGGCGGTGCCCACGCTGGTGGCGAGGGCCTCCACCAGACCGGTTCCTCCCGCGTCCCCGTCAAGGGCGCGACGCCACCCGTCGAGGCCAAAGCGGTGGCCGGACGAGGTTCGAACGCGAACGGAGGCCGCAAGAACGGCCAGCAGGGGCGTCAAGGCAAAAACGACCGCGGACACGGCGATGGCCGTGCTTCGACGGGAGGCAGGGGCGCTGTCGTTGTGCAGCGTCGTGGTTTGAAGCATCCGCGCACCGTGGCGGCGCTGCATCGCGTTCACCACCACGGCGGCGGCAAGGAGGGCGAGCCCCTGAACGACGGCCGTTCCCAAGACCAGCCGGCTGAGCCCCGTCCTGTAGCCGGGGATCCCTGCACCGCTTCCCTGCTCGGCGAGCAGCAGTTCGATGGTGGTGGCCTCAGGTGCGAGCCAGCGGACCACGGCGAAGGACGTGAACGCGAACGTGAACGTCAAACCTGCTGCAGCACCAAGGGCGGGTCCAAGCACGGGCCACCACCACGCTCGGAACCGCAGCCATGCGTTGTTGCCCTGTGGCAAGAGGCGGAGTTGCTCAAGGTAGGCAGGGTCGATGCGCGACAGGGCAGGAGCAAGCATGCGCGTGACCAAGGACAGGTTGAACCACACCATCGCGATGAGCAGTGCGATGCTCCCCTGGCCAAGCAGCGGTGTCGCGGATGCGGAGCGCAGGGTGCTGCCGATCGCCCCGCTCACGTCCATCAAGGCCAGGAAGGCCACGGCAGCCACGATGGACGGCGTCACGAACGGGAGGGCCACGGCGGTGGTCATCCACCGGCGGCGGCGTGCCGGCTGCTTGGCGAGCGCGAAGGCCACGGGCGTGCCAAGCATGACAACGCCCATAGATGCCAGAAATGCAAGTTGAATGCTGCTCCATGCAGAACGCCATCCTGCTTGGCTGAGGCCAAGTGCAGCGGTCACCGGGTCGACCCCACCGACCGCCCAGAGCCGGTTGGCCGCCACCACCAATGGGCCAAGCAGCACCACGGCAAGGGGGAGCATCAGGGCCGCGTCGGCCCACCGTCGTCGGGGCGTCCGCACGCCCCTCACGCCTCAAGCAGCAGGGCGAGGGCCTCGAGCGCAAGGTCGAGCGCGACGACGTCCATGCCGCCGAGGGTCGATGCCGCCTGTGAGGGCACGAGGCTGTGGTGGCGGTAGCCGTCGTCTTCTGGAAGGTCAGCGCCCTCCAGCACGGAATACATGAGGTTCTGGAAGGGCATCTCGGCGTTCGCCTCCGGTGAGACGAGGTGAGCGAGGAAGGCCTCCGCGGCCGTTGCGTTGGCGGCACCGGCCAGCACCGCACCGTACTCGATCTGGTGGTACACGCCTCCGGGAAGGGCCAGCGGAACCGAGGTTGTGGCGTTCCCTCCGTAGTAGGCTTCGACACCTGGAGAATGGCAGTACGAGACGGTCACAGCCGCGTCACCGATGTGACCCTCGCCCCAGACGCCGTAGCCGCCGCTGTAGTGGATCTCGTAGGCCTCGGACCAACCCGAGGTGACGATGGCGCCGTTGGCCAGCATCGCCTCCCACCACGTCCAGGCCTCGTCGCCGAGGCCCTCGAGCGTGGCGAGGAAGAAGGCACGGCCGGGCGACGAACTCAGCGGGGACGGGAGCGCAACCCGACCTTCAAATTCAGGCTCGGTCAAATTCCAGAGGCTGGTTGGCATGGATTCAATGGCGCCGCTGTCCGCGTTGAGGCAGACCCAACCGTGGTCGAAGGGGACACCGTGCGTTCCAAGATCGCTCGATGCGTTGAGGATGCTGGTCTGCACCCCCGCGAGGTCGACGCCGTGCTCGCTGATCAGGCAGCGTGCCACCGCGATGGGCAGGTACGACCCGTCAAGCCCGAGGACAAGGTCGACCTGGGGCGCACCTCCGTACAGCAGGACCTGCTCCAGCACGGCACCGGCATCGCCGGTGCGGACGAGTTCAACCTCGATGCCTGTTTCGTTGCTGAAGGCGTCGAGGAATTCGGGCGTGAGGGACGCGATGTCGTAGGTGAGCACGCGGAGCACCCCGTCGTCGGTGCGCGGCTCGGCCACAAAGGTCGAGCAGTCGTCCACGGGGAGGAGGTCCTCGCCGAGGCAGCCGCTGAGCGTGGTGCCGGCCAACAGCAGCATCATGAGCATGGCCGGTGCCTTCACGCGGATCCCTCCGTCACCTTCAGGACCGCAATCAGCCGGTTGGCACGGTCCACAACATCCAGCGGGTGGTGGCCGCACACGTAGAGGCCTGGCTCCCAGCCGAAGCCGCCTTCGTCAAGCACGAGGTCGACGTCCCCAAAGCCCCCTTTCAGCACCCCTCGCGGTGCCTCAACCATCGACCAGTTGAGGGCTGTGACGCAGCGGTCGACGACGGTGCGCAGGACGCCGTTCTCGCTGGCTGGAGCGCGCAGGTTCAGGATGGCGGTGCGGTCCGGGTCGAGGTCGCGCACGTCCATCAGCAGACGAGCAAGGCTGCTCGACGCCCCCATGGCCGGTGTCCCGTGGTGCTTGAGTGTTCCATCAAGGGCCGTGATTTTTCCAGGGTAGGCCGCGACCTCGTCCACGTCCGTGGCGTGGTCGGCGCACGCGGCGAGGTTGAATCCGACAGCGGGCATCCATGGGATGATATGGGCGGGGTCAAGCCGCCCTCGCGCCCATTCGAGGCGCCGCAGCAGGGCCAAGTCCGCCTGATCGTCGCTCAGGTCGGT
>JALRLN010000013.1:0-243 GCA_023254445.1 Candidatus Poseidoniaceae archaeon
ATTGTGCGCCGGTCTGAAGTTCAGCCCGAACGGACTTGTTGTGCTCCACCACCCATGACTCACGCTCTTCACGCGCGAGTTTGAGTTGATCGCGAACCTCGTTGACGTCCACCATCATGGCCTCGATTTCTGCATGCACCTCGTCGGCCTGCTTGCGGTGCTCAAGGTGCTCAAGGTGGTGGCGGTCGCCTTCGGCCTTCAGGAAATCTCGGTGGGCGAAGGCCTCGTCAATCCGCTTGGAAA
>JALRLN010000013.1:263-18543 GCA_023254445.1 Candidatus Poseidoniaceae archaeon
TCGGATTTGAGCAACTTGATGCTGCCGTCCAGGTCCTTCACGTCGATTTTTACGAGTTCAAACTCCTGAACGTCGGGAGCGAGTTCACCGATGCGGTTGTCCATGCGCTTGAGCCGCTCCATGATTTCTTTCTCGCGCTTCATGCCGACGCTTGAGGTTTGGAAGGTCTCTTCCAACCGCTCCATTTCGGCCTTCAACTGATGGAATTCGGCGGTCGCAGACCGCTTTGCGTCCTTGTCACCACGCTTGCCCTTGATCTGCTGAATCAATTCGCGAAGCTGCTGCTGGATGGCGTTTCGACGCTCCCTGTGGAGGTTGACCTCAGCACGGGCGGCTTTCACCTCAGCAATCAACAGGTCGTTTGCCTCGCGCTGTTCCTTGTATTGGGCCTGAACAGCATTGCGTGCATCACGTGAACGGCGCGCTCGGTCGCTGTGCTGGTTTCGAATTTCACGCATGCGCCGGACCTTGGTCTCCATCGCGTGGAGACGCTCACGCAGGTCCGCGTCAGGTCGCTCTTCGGCTTCACCGCCGTGTCCGCGCATGATGCGTCGTCGTCGCCCACCATTTCAAGGCTGCTGCCCGCACGACGTGGCCTCTTCAGCCGAGAAGCAAACCGGTTACTTGTTGCGCTGCTGCGATGAGCACGCCCAAGGTTCCAACGGTGGCACAGGCCACCACTGTCCCTCGACGTATGCGTGTCCTGGCGTCCGCACGAACCCTCGTGTTGATCTGGCGACCAAGCAACAGGTCGCCTGCCTCGTTCTCAAGCCGTACCGTGATGGTCGAGTCTCCACTTCGGTCTGGAATCAACGACTGCCATGACGTGGTTCCCTTTTGCAAGAGGCGGACCAGCGACCCAATGACGTCCTCGTCGCCTTCACCGGCCACGGGCAGGGCTGAGCCAAGGACCGATTCCTGTTCGCCGGCGGGCAGGTGGAAGGTGAGGGCAAGGTCCTGAGGCCTGAAGTCCGGAGATTGCATCCGGAGCACCACGGTCCGAGGGGTGTCGTCCAGGTTGCGGATGTAGGTGAAGAGCCCGGTCGTCCCGTCCACGATGTTGGCCATGTCGACGTCAACCAGCAGGTCCTGCTGCCCGTGCAGGCTCCCGGTACGGATGCGTTCGGTCGTGCGACGCATCATCCGGAAAAAGGCAGGAGCGATGGTCGCGGCCTTATCGAACAGCCGTGTCCAAACGTCAGGCGTGAAGACGGGATGCCCACGAAGCGCCTCGACGCCCTCCTCACTGAGGACTTCGGCGAGTTCTTCGACCAGTTGAGGCGTTTGGATTTGGCCATCGCATCGCATCCACTGCAGTGCGAGAATTTTCTCCTTCGCCGTGACCAAATCCTGGTCAGGCTTCCTTAGTTCGAGCAAGTCGACCATGAACGCCTCGTATTTCGCACGAAGGAGCGGGTCCATCGCGGTGAGCAGGATTTCGTCGAACACGTCCTGCAGTGCTGAAGGGTGAATCGGCGGATCGTATGCTTCCAAAAGACCGGTCTCAGTGGACGAGGTGAACGAACGCCCGCTCCGACCGAGGTGCTCAGCAAACGCAAGGAGCACAAAGGAAGCCCCTGCCAAGTGTGCGATTTGGCCGACAGCGCTCAGAGGCGAGCGAACAAGTTCGACGGCAAGGCACAACAAGGCGCTGATGACCAACACCAGGGACGTCGTGGTCGCCCTCATGCTCCGCTGCATGGCTTCTTCGATCATGTCGTACCCATGCGACGACGCAACCCAGCGATGCGCGCCGCCGAGGGAATCCACTTCACCAACGATGCCCAGGACACTCAGGCCAACTCGGACTCGATGCACCAGCAGCATCAGACCATAGGTCAGGAGCACGGCGAATTGGAGCCCAACCAACGCCCACGCAAAATCGACCTTGAGCGTGGGCCGAATGGAGGCCTCCCACCATGAGGGGGGGGCACTTGAGGTCGCCACCGACCACGCCAGAAAGGCCAGTGCGGTGGCCAACAAGGGCAACACCATGGTGAGCCGGAGGCCTCCCGTGAGGAGTTGCCGATCGATGCTGAACAGCACCTGCTCGATGGCGGCGTTTCGGTCCGCCGCAGCTTCAGCGTCGTTGGGCACGAACGTTGTGTCCAAAGGACCGCGTATCAATGCAGCGCGCCTCAAACGAACATCAGGCCCGGATGGCGACGAAGATGGAGGCAGCGAAACCTTCCTCGAGGGACATCACCTGACCGTCAACAACGAGGCCCTCTGGCCTCCGTTCAATGGACGAACCAAGCCGCAAGGTACCGAGGCCGTTCGTTTCCACCCCAAGGAGCCCGACAACGTGTGCATGCTCCCCTATAGCAAGGTTCCGAACCGTGGCGTAACGGCAAGCGTCACGTTCTGAAAGGCGGTCCGCGACCACGCCTTCCGCCTTGGGGATCTCACGCCCGGATGGGTCGACCCTTGGGTCCCCAAGCCACGCTGTGAGGGCCACTTCAAGATCATCATCAATGGCGTGCTCGAGCCGGCATGCGGTGCTGTGCGCGTCCCCATCGTAGGGAAGCACCTCAAGCAGCACCTCAGCAAGGCGGTGGCGCCGCTTCATACGACGTCCATGGCGAAGTCCTTCCTCGGTGAGCCGGACGCCGCGGTACGCCTCGTAATCGAGGAAGCCACGCTGGGCCAGTCGCTGCACCATCTCCGAGGCTGCTGCAGCGGACACACCCAAGCGGTCGGCAAGTTCACCCGTCCGGACACGACGAGCGCCGTCTTCTTCGTGGAACTCGTACATGGCCTCGAGGTATTCGTCCTCAAATTCTTGAAAATGACCGCTCATGTTAGGCGGCCTCCGAACGTTGGAATTCATTCCGGCACGCTGGGCAACGCACGCGACCGCTGAACGAGGCCGGGACACGCAAGGTCTGGGCGCAGGCGGGACAGGCGATGTCGATCTTGTCCGGAAGATCGACCACCTCCACATCATCGGCGTCGGACGCCGGGGGCGCTTCTTGCTCCTTCACCGTCGTGGCATGAACCTCGAACCGTTCCTTGCAGTCTGGACAGCGCACGGCACCGTCGTAGCTCGCAGGAACCCGCAGCGAGCGTTCGCACGACGGGCAGGCAACCTCGACCTTGGCCTCCTCTTCCGAGCTGGGGGGCGACGACGCAGATGGTTGGGGTGCAACCTTGGCCTCCGATGGCGTCCTTGGCGAGCGAGGGCTTCGACGTCGAATGGATTCGACCAGCAGCAGGACCACAGCCGCGCTTGCGCCAAGCGCTACGGAACGCCAAGGGACGGCAAGCGTATCCCCCTGCTCGACGGTCGAAACATCGTAGGACAATTGAGCAAGGACCAAGCCGGCATCGTTCCAAGCGTAGGCGGTCATGTCGACCGTCGATCCCTCTGGCCACACCACCGTGAACCGGAGGTCCTGCTGTTCCCCTGGTGAAAGGGAGGGCAGGGGTTCTGCGGCGAGAACGGCCCCACGGCCGGCGATGAGGTGGACGGAGCCTTCCGTGCTTTGCTTGTCGCCTTCGTTGCTGACCGTCAACGTGACCGTCACGCTCGCACCAGGTGTCGGGTCGGCGGGTTGCACCTGCCTCTGGAGTTTGAGCGTGAGCGAAGGGCTCGTCCCGTCGACGGCTTCAGACAGCAACAATGGCCCCCCATCGGCGGTCCATTCAACAGGAGTGAGGCGGACAGCGACCCGTTCCGCAGATGGCCATCCGAGCGCCGCCTCACCTTCCACCCATCCCCCGTCGAGCAGCAGCGGCACGGCCGTTGACCAGACCCACGCTCCGGGCGAACCGTGCCCCACCTCAAGCACCGCTTCGCGCGCACGGGATGAGGTCAGGTTGACGGACCATGGCACAACGACGCCCCGTTGTTCATCGATGCCCAAAGGCCCCATCTCCATGTGAAGGGAGGGGGCATCGTGCACATCCAAGGGGGTCATTCCGCGTCCATCGACGACCGAACCGTCCTCGCTCTCAACGGCCCAGGACCACAGTCCAATGCCTGCATCCTCGAGCGGTAAGGTCAATCGAAGTTCGGCTGCTTCACCAGGACCGAGGAGTACAGGCTCGGTCTCGTGCTGAAAGGCTCCGGAGGTCAACACGAGGGACGCATGGCCTTCGCGATCGCCGATGTTTCGGACGATGGCGGACCACGTGACGTCGTCTCCGACATCCCATGGGCCGTTGAGGGCCAACGGTGCGCCGCCTGCGACGAGTTCGAACACCGCGCTCGCCATGCTGAAGGCGTCGCTCACGTTTGTCGGTGAACCCGCTTCGAGGCGTGCCCCCTCAGCAGAACAGACAAGCAAACCATCGCGGGCCGTGCCGGAGAGGTTGAAGAGAAGACCAGAACCAATGCCGATGGACACGTTTCCCGTTGCGTCGTAGGCTTGCCCATCGCCCCACAAGCAGGAGATGGACCCATTGAACACCGCCTCGCCTGTGTTGTTGACCCACAGGTGGTGGCTGAGGGCGTCCCCGGGCTGCTCTGGAACGGAGGTCGCCTCGAGGGAGAATGCCAACGCAGGAAGGGGCGGGGGGGCGATGGTGGCCGACCATGCGAAGGTATCGTCCGCCGAATTGTCGTCGTCGACGTTGAGCAGTGTCGCGTTTAATTCGAGTGAACCCTCGACCCACGTTGCGTTCGTGTGAAGGACGACCTGCAGGTCAGAACTGGCGTTGACCTCCACGTTCACCTCCATGCTTTCGTTGGTCGTACCTTGAACGAACGTGGCCGCAAGGATGCCCGACCATGGAGTGCCTCCGAGGTTCCTCAAGGTGACAAACCAAGCCACTCTGTCGCCGTCTCGCGCATCCAAGCCGCTCGGCTGCTCGTCGGGCGTCAAGGCTTCAAGTCGGTCGGAATTGCTGGCAAGGATGCTGATGTCACGCGGGTGATCGCGGTGCACAGCCACCGTGGCGTTGGCCACGTGCGTCACGTTGCTTGCGAGCACATCGCCGGTGAGCACCACCTCGACGGTATGGCTCCCGAACGGTATGTCGGAGAGGTTGACGGTGACGTCCTCCGCTTCACCAACGCCAAGCATCACAGCAGCGGAGCGGTTCCAAACGACGATGCTCTCGGCGTTCGTGATGGAGAAGGACACCTCGACGTTTCCACCCGCTCCTTCAGCAGCGACCTCAATGGTCAACGCTTCTTCGAGGTCCACATCCACCACCTCCGTCGGTAAGGAAGACACCACAATGGCGACGCCATCGTTCGCCGCGGCAACGGGAAGGCTGAGGCTGAGCAGCACAGCAACGAGCAGCAACGCACGCAAGCGCCGCGGCTCCATGGCGCATGTCCAGCGCCGAGGTTCTTCACCTTCACGCAGCCCATCGGCCCGGGGGAGCCTTTACACACCACGGCGTGCCGAACCCGCGCATGGACGTCGAGGCGCTGCTCGACGTCCAACCGGACCTGCTCGCCCGGCTCATCCTCCACCGTCGGGAACGTTTGGCTGAATCCATCCCTCCTCAACTCGCCGATGCGAGAGCCCGACTCGAGCAGGCGGTTGCTCAAGCGTCCTCAAGCAAGCGAGCACGTGACGCTTCCGCAAGCAAGGTCGACGGCCTTCGTCGAGAACGCGATGGATTCCTTGCTCAGGCGGCAGACATGTTGGCCATCGACATCGACGTGCACGACGCCAACGTTGCCTCCTCCATCGAAGGGGCCATGGCACGGGCAAGCGAAGCCGACGAAGCGAAGGCGGCATCAGCGATCACTGCCCTCAAGGCCGCACAGAAGGCGGAGGCTGCCCGACAAGAGCATGCGAAGGAACACGAACTCGCGGCAGACGCCTTCCAAGCGGACGACAAGGCGCTGCGAGGCGCCGATTCACGGGTGCGCAAGCTCACCAACGCGCTCGACCAGTGCCATGAGGCGATCGCCTACTGGCAGGGAACCATAGCCGACGGCTTTGATGGCAGCCACCCGCTTCAAGATGAAGCACGAGCCATTCTCGCAGCATCCTCGAACGATGCGGAGGAATCCGCATGACCGAGGCATGGACCGCGAAGCAGCGTGCGCGGTGGCCGCTGCTCATCGCTCAACTTGAGGGGTCATGGACGCCTCCATCATGGGAGGCCATTCCACAGGAGGCCATTGCTTCCCTGGATGCGTCGCTTTCGGCGGCGGTGGAGAACGCGCTGCCATCATCTGAGGAAAGGGACGCGCGGGAACGTATTGCGACCAAGATAGCCCCCGTGCTTGAACGAGCGGTCCGTGGGTCCAAGGTGCTCCCCTTTGGCTCGGCGGAGACCGGCCTTGTGCTGCGAGGTGGCGACGTCGACCTTTGCGTGGTGGTTTCGTCCGACAAAGGACAGAAGCGCTTGGTGCGGGACATCGCACGCGCTCTACGGGAAGAAAACTACACCTCGATTCAACCGATCACACGTGCAAAAGTCCCCATCGTCAAGTGCCGGGACGCGGTGACCCATCTTCCGATCGACGTCAGCGTCAACAACACCCTCGCCCTACGAAACACCGAACTGATTCGTTCCTACGTTCAACTCGATGAACGCGTCAGGGCTCTTGTTGTGCTTGTCAAGCATTGGGCCCTGCACCGCGGTCTTGCGGACGCTTTTGGAGGGACACTCTCCTCGTATGCGTGGACCGTGCTCGCGCTGCGGCACCTGCAATCCTCAACGCCACCTTTGGTGCCGAACCTGCAGGAAGGGGACCCAAGGCGCGTCGAAACCATGGACGGTCGAACGTTCGACACCACGATTGCGGACGGTGAGGCGCTCTCATGCCCGCTCTCGCTTGGTGAACTCTTTGCAGGATTCTTTCACCGATGGTTCGTTGAACACGCATGGTCGTCGCAGGTGGTAAGTTTGAGGCAGTCCGCTGAACTCAACCGAAAGAAGCACGGATGGCCGTTGCCGAAACCAAGCCCGCTTGACGTGCTGCAGGGTCGTGCTGAACGGTGCGGTGAACACCTGCTTCCAATTGAGGACCCGTTTGACCTGAACCATGACCTCTCAAGGGTCGTTCGACCTGAAGGCTGGGCCGACATCATGGAGGAAGGCCTCCGCATGTGGAAGGGGCTCGTGGAGGGGGCCAGCCTCGAGTCACTGCTTGCCACGTCGGACCACGCAACGCTTCCCGAGGCCCCGAGGGGCCTGTTCGATGACCTCCGTGACCGCCCTCGGGGTGAGGTGGAGACGATGCTCCAGGACGCCCGCGATGCTCATGATGACGTCGCTTTGCTGCTCGAGGCTTTGAGCGAGGAACGCCGAAGGACCATCAGCATGGCCAAGGCCATGCGGGGCACGTTGCAACCGTCCTCAGGCATGCCCGAGGACGTGGTTTTCCTGCTGGAGACGCTCCGAGAGCGGGCGGTGGCAATGAAGCAGTTCCAGCAACATCGCGATGGGATCGACGAAGTCGCGATGCTCCCCATGAACCGTATCGGACAGGAACTTCAGCGCCTCCACAGGAGCCTCACCTCCGAGGTGGACGTCGACCACGTGCCTTCGTTACGGAATGAACAGCGAGATTTTGCTCGCTTCCTCGCGGTTCAGGCCATGCACCAATCGAAACCAAACGCCGATGCCAGCCACGCTGCGTATGTGGATCTTCTTCGCGCACAGCGGGACGACGTCAAGCAATTCGCTGCCCTCCACCTCACCGTAGAACCGAAGCACGAAGCAAGGCTTGCAGAGGTGGACCTGAAGGCGGTACGGATTCGGACCGGGGACGTTGACGAGTACGACCGCCGGGCGAACCTGCTTTCGAACCTGGTACGGGACCAACGCAGGGAACGCAAGCGGCTTTCCCGCGAGATTGGGCGGCTCACCGCTTACCTTGGAGGCGGACGTCGCTCAAACCGAAACCAGCGGCGGCAAAGCGAGGGGCACCAGCACCGTCAACCTCGACCGAAGGTGGACGTGGAGGAGGTCCGGCAGCGCGCCATGGACGGAGGCACGCTCTCCCTCGAAGATCTGGGAGCCTTGCTCGACGAGGGCGGCGTCGTGGGCACGGGCAACAACGCTCCTTCTCGCTCGCGTCAGCGGCACACGTCACCCAAGAAGCGTCAATCTCAGCGCCGACCAAAACCTTCGGGAAGGCGCCACGACGGCCAAGGACGACGACACGACGGCTCGAGGTGAGCGCGTGCTGACCTGGTGCACTGGAACCGCACCAGACACATGGCCAACCACGTGGGCCTTGGCCGCGTGCAGGTTGTTTGAGGCCCAGACGGGGGAACACTACACCCCAACGAGCCTCAGCATGTTGCCTGTGCCGACGTGGGCGGGCAACCTGATGCTCGTGGAACACGAACCGGACGAGGACCTCGCCGACCTTCCAAGCGAACGTTTGCGTGGGCTGCTGTGGAGCACGCCATTCCAAGAGACAGACCTTCGGATTGTGGCCTTCGCGCTCGACGGACCCGTCCAGCGGCAGGGGCTTGGAAGCAAAGGGTGGCGCCTCGCGATGGAAGCGGGACGTTCCCACGGGTTGTCCGCGACCCGCCTCGAAGTCAAATCGGAGAACCACGCCGCAATCCGGTTTTACGAACGTCGAGGCCTACGCATCGCACAAGAACTGCATGGGTATTACCGGGACGGCCTCGGGTTGCTCATGACTGGCCCGCTCATCGTTGATGTGGGCGAAGCCTGATGGTCGTCCACCACCTCCATGGCTCCATGCATCAACGCCTCGTTGACGGCCTGCTCAGCGAACGTTCGGACCTGCTTGGTGTTGCCCTCATCGACGGTCAGGGCCTTTGTTTGGCCTCGGGCGGGGTGAAAGCCGAGGAAGCACGCCGCGCCGGAGCTGCGGCCGACACACAGGTGCTGAGTGAACCGCTGACGCTCATTGAGGGGGAGGAAGGGATGGTGCTGCTGCACCGCTGGACCGCCGAGATCATGGCTGTCCTCGTCACCGATTCTACGCCTCACCTCGGCGCTGTCCTCGCTGCCAGCCGCCATCGGCTCAGCCTCTTGACTCGCTGAAGGGTTAAATGGGGCCGTCAGGTGGCTCGCACGTCGCTTCACGGCGACGGTGAGGAACGATGACCGACATGAAGGCCCTGCTCGAAGAGCGACGCAACATGGTGGACGCCAAAGCCACGGCCTTCCGTGAGTCTCGAGACGCTCACAACGAAAAGGCACGTGAGGCGCGAACGACGCGCGATGAACTCACGGGCGAGGTGCGCGAGCTCATTGACGAAGTCAAGAAGCAGCAGGTCGTTCGCGACCAACTCAACGAGATTGTTCGGGCCAAGAAGGAGGTCCGCCGAGAAGCCACAGACCGGGTGCGCGCAGCACGCGCAGCCCTCGATGAGGCACGCGGTCCCGTCGAGCCAACCTTCGACCAGCGTGGCCGCCGGGAGCGACCTGTGACCTTGCACAGCCTAAGGCGCGACCTCGACCGTCTCGAACGTGAGTTTGAGCAAGGGCGACACACCGGTAAGAACGAAAAGAAGGTCATGGAGCGAATGAAGAGCATCCAGAAGCAGATCAAGGACATGAAGGCCGCGGAAGCCAGTGGCGATGGCCCCGGCGGCAGCGCCGAACTGAAGGCGGCACAAGAGGCGCAGGAAGCCGCTCACCAAGAGGTGGAAGCCGCAGCCCAAGCCGCACAGGACGCCCATGACTTGATGCTCAAGTGGAACGCTCAGGTCGACGACACGAGGGCGAAGCAGGAGCGCGCGCACCGTGAACTCCGAAGCATCAAGCGCGAAGCAGACACCGCTCATCAGCAGTTTGCGGTGTCCATCCGCTGCCTCCATTCCATCCAAGACATGCTCCGCGCCATGCGCAACGCGATCGAAGGGGAAGGCCACCGACCGACGCCACGCATGGAGGTCTCGGACCTCATGGGCAAACTCATGTCGGGCGAGACCCTTTCCACCGAGGAGTTGATGCAACTCCAGCGGTATGACTGAAGACCAGTCTGCACGACCAACGATGGGGCCTGTCCATGATCACGCGCGACGACATCGCTGGCATCGTCGATGAATACGACCGGATGAAACTCCGGATTGGCATGACGGCCTCGCACTCGGCCCTCGACATCTGCGACGGCGCCATCGAGGAAGGCTTCCCCACCGTGGCCTACTGCAAGGAAGGTCGCGAGAAGACCTACGCTCAGTACTTCAAGGCCCATCGCAGCCAAACAGGCCGGGTCAAGCGCGGCATGGTGGACAAGGCGATCGTGATGCCGAACTTCAACGGCGTCCTGGAACCTGACATGCAGCAGGCCATGCGTGACAGGAACGTGGTCTACATCCCAAACCGTTCGTTCACCTCGTATTGCGACATCAACGCCATCGAGAACGATTTCCATGTACCGATGTTCGGCTCCCGGAACATGCTGCGCATGGAGGAGCGGACCGAGGACCAGGATTACTACTGGATCCTCGACAAGGCAGGCCTCCCGTATCCAGAGAAAATCGATGATCCTCAAGACATTGATTGCCTTGTCATCGTCAAGCTGCACCACGCTCAAAAGAAACTGGAACGTGGTTTCTTCACCTGCGCCTCCTACGAAGAATACCTCGAAAAATCCCAAACCTTGCTGAAGGAGGGTGTCATTGACCAAGCCAGCCTTGACGGTGCTCGAATCGAACGCTACGTGATTGGACCTGTGTTCAATTTGAACTTCTTCCACAGCCCGCTCGCAGACCGCGACGAAGCACTCGAACTGCTCGGGGTGGACTGGCGGTTCGAATCCTCCCTTGACGGGCACGTCCGCCTCCCAGCGCCCCAGCAAATGACCATGCCCGCGCATCAACAGATTCCAGAAATGACCGTCGTGGGGCACAACACGGCCACCATCCGTGAATCCCTGCTTGAGACGGCCTTCGAACTTGGTGAGAAATTCATCGAGGCATCAAAGGAACACTACGACCCCGGCGTCATTGGGCCGTTTTGCCTCCAGACCTGCATTGACAAGGACATGAACTACGCTATCTATGACGTGGCACCACGCCTTGGTGGAGGAACGAACGTTCACGTCAACGTGGGACACCCGTACGGCAATGCGTTGTGGCGCAAGCCGATGAGCAGCGGTCGGCGCATCGCCATGGAACTTCGTCGTGCAGCGGAACAAGACCGCCTGCTTGAGGTCCTGACCTGAACCTCAGTAACGGTAGGCGTCGTTCTTGAAGGGGCCAGCGGCGTCAACACCGATGTATTCGGCTTGGTCCGAACTGAGCGTGGTCAATTTGGCACCGATGCGCTCCAGGTGAAGCAAGGCCACCTCTTCATCGAGGTGTTTTGGAAGCAACATGACCGAGGGTCCGTACGTTGACCGGTTGGCCCAGAGGTCCATCTGGGCGAGCACTTGATTCGAGAAACTGTTGGACATCACGAAACTGGGGTGGCCCCGTTGCACAACCAAGGTTCACAAGTCGGCCCTCGGCGAGGAGGTAGATGGACGGCCCGTCAGGGAAATCGTAGCGATCGACCTGGGGCTTGATGTTCACGTGCCCGACGCCCGGCGCGGTTTGAAGTGGCGCAACTTGAATTTCGTTGTCGAAATGGCCAATGTTGCAGACAATGGCTTGGTCCTTCATCTGACGCATGTGTTCGAGGGTGATGACGTCCTTGTTGCCCGTCGCGGTCACATAGATGTCGGCTTGTCCCAGCGTGTCCTCTACGGTCGCGACGGTGTAGCCCTCCATCGCCGCCTGCAGGGCACAGATGGGGTCCACTTCCGTGACCACAACCCGAGCACCTTGGGCCTTCAAGGCCGCTGCGGATCCTTTGCCCACGTCACCGTACCCACACACGACGGCCAACTTTCCAGAGATCATCACGTCCGTTGCCCGCTTGATGCCGTCGACAAGGGATTCACGGCATCCGTACAGGTTATCGAATTTTGATTTCGTTACCGAATCGTTCACGTTGATGGCCGCGAAGAGCAGCGTCCCTTCATCCAGCATGCGCTTGAGTCGGTGGACGCCCGTGGTGGTCTCTTCGGACACACCGACAATCTGAGGGACCATCCGGCGCCAATGCTCAGGGTCCTCAGCGTGCACCCGCTTCAGAAGGGCTTTGATGACGTCCTCTTCCTCTGAGGAGGAAGGCGTCTCCACCCAGGTTGAACCGTGTTCGAGTTCCCAACCTTTGTGGATCAAAAGGGTCGCATCACCCCCATCGTCGACAATCAACTGAGGGCCAAGTCCGCCATCGTGGGTCAGCGCGTGCATGGTGCAGTCCCAATATTCGACAAGCGACATCCCCTTCCACGCAAACACGGGGACGCCGGCGGCGGCCATGGCAGCAGCGGCGTGGTCCTGCGTGGAGAAAATATTGCAACTCGCCCAACGGACGTCGGCGCCGAGGGCCACGAGGGTCTCAATCAGCACCGCGGTCTGAACCGTCATGTGGAGGGAGCCGGTGATGCGCACACCCTCCAAGGGGCGTTGTGGAGCGTAGCGTGCGCGAATGGCCATCAAGCCAGGCATTTCGTGCTCCGCGACATCGAGTTCCTTGCGGCCAAAGTCCGCCAAACCGAGGTCGGCCACGAGGTACGGGAGCGTGTCGTGGCTTGCCTTCATGGCCGTCCGCTGAAGCCGTGCTTCAAGAGGCTTGCTCGCTCCCCGTTTCCGTTCAACCTTGGAAGTTCGGGAAGTATTGCTGCGTGTAGGCCTTGGCCGACGCTGGGTCATACCCTTGGGCAAGGAGTCCGTCGTAGTACGAGCGGGCCGCAGGGTCCTCCACCGGCGCCGTTGGTTGCGAAGGAGCAAGACCGGGGGGCATCGCGACGGAGGTCAAGACCGGTTGGGCGGTCATGTTCGGTACCGCCACGGCCGCCCCCATGGGCTGAGCCGCCATGCTTGGCATGCCCACGGGACCCTGGGACGCACCAAACGGTTGAGCGTTCATGTCCGGCATGCCGAGGTCTGGAGGCATCGTTGCCGGGGCCTTGACGTCCATCGAACCAGAACGGCCACGGAGGGCGACGGCAGCGCCCATGCCAGCAAGCACGAGCAGCAGGCCCCCAACCATCAGCACGGTACGGCCCACTGAGGAGGCCCCGTCGGTGGATTCCTCGGCTTCTGGTTCCCACTTCGTTGGATCGTTCGGGAAGGCATCGGCCCCCATCGCGACCGTCCAGCTTGCGTCGGGATCGGACCAACCGTCCCCGTCCGTGTCGAGGCAGCCGAACCGGTCTTGCGTTGACAGGACCGATGCATCGTACCCCGCATCGGGACAGGCGTCGGCCCCCATGTCGACGGTCCAGTCGGCGTCTGGATCGGAGTACCCGTCAAAATCGCTGTCCGGGCACCCCTGACGGTCGATGCCTTCGAGACGGGTTTGGACGTTGGCGGCCGTTGGGGCATCGGGGCACATGTCCGCGAAATTGCCTTCGGGGTTGTCGAACCAGAGGTCGCCATCACGGTCGCTCCATTGCGTGGGGTCGTCCGGAGCGACGTCGAGGCCTTCACCGTCGAAGGGGTCGGACCAACCGTCGCCGTCGTAATCGGTGCAGCCATAGCGGTCCTCGGTCGAATTCCCTGCTTCATCCGGGCACGCGTCCGGCTCAACGCCCGAGGCGTTGTCCCCGTAGCCGTCCCCGTCTTGGTCTTCCCACTGCGTTGCTTCGGTTTGGAAGGCATCGATCTCGTTGGCATAGCCGTCTCCATCGGGGTCTGGACAACCCATGATGTCAAG
Organism: Candidatus Poseidoniaceae archaeon; assembly: GCA_023254445.1. Lineage (GTDB taxonomy): Archaea > Thermoplasmatota > Poseidoniia > Poseidoniales > Poseidoniaceae > MGIIa-L3. The sequence continues at coordinate 13,875 of JALRLN010000013.1, forward strand.
TTTGGAACTTGTTCCTGCAACGGCGGGGCAACGGTCGTAGTCCCCAACGATGGCGAGGTACTCACCTGGCCACGATGGGTTGCGATCGGACCACTCCGGGTCGTTGTGGTTGTCCCCGAGGCCGTCCCCATCGTAGTCCGACCACTGCGCCGGGTCCGTCGGGAACGCGTCCGCGCCATCATCGAGGCCCCACGCGCTGTCGGGTGAGGAACGTCCGTCCGCATCGGGGTCAACGCAGCCGAAGCGGTCCACGGTGGAGGTCCCGGCAACGGTCGGGCAGGCATCAGGCTGGTTCCCATCGACAGCGTCGCCGAAACCGTCCCCGTCCGTGTCCGACCATTGCGTCGGGTCATTGACGAAGGCGTCCTGAGCGTCCGCCCAACCGTCCCCGTCTTGGTCGGGACAGGCGTTCGTCCCGTTCGCGGTTGAGTTCCCTGCAAGGTCGGGGCAGTCGTCAACCACGTCCGCCCAACCGTCCATGTCCAAATCGGGGCAGCCGACCATGCTCCCGAGCGTCGCGTTCCCTGCTTCAAGCGGGCACGAATCAGCGGCGTCTTCCCAACCGTCGCCGTCGTCGTCAAGGTCCTCGTCAACGTCCCTGCAACCGTCCCCGTCCAGATCGTTGGTTTCGTTGGACACCCACGTCGGGCGCGGAGGTGCATAGGAGGTGTACTGGCACTGGTCGTCCACATCGGAGACCCCGTCGTTGTCGTCGTCGTCGTCCTCGAGGCCATCGTGGCACCCGTCGTTGTCCCAGTCCGTCGAAGCGGCCGGGTCAGCAAGGTCTTGCATCGAGGTCCAGTTGAATTGGCTGTTGCGGGGGCAAAGGTCAGGGAAGTTGTCGGTCAGGCCGTCGTTGTCGTCGTCTGAATCGCACGCATCGCCCTCGCTGTCGAGGTCCGTGTTCGCTTGGTCTGCATTGCTGACCGTGGGGCAGTTGTCGTTCACGTCAGGAACACCATCGTTGTCCGTGTCCAACAAGGTCGTTGGATCGAATCCGAAAATCATGCCATCTACGCCGCCGGTGGTGGAGATGGATTTGCCAGCGATGCTGAGCGTGCCGCCAAAGCCACCAACCATGATGGCTTCATCGGACATGTTCACAGCGAGGTCAAACGCGTAGTCGTTCGACGTCGTGGACACGCGCTGAGCCCATGTCCATACGCCCGAGCCTGACAGACCGGCGAGCACAGCGTCGCTCCCGCCATGCAGCAGCACCGATTTCGAGCCGAACGTCGAGGAGGCCGACATCGTGGTGGCCAGCACGAGGTCGTTCGTGCTGGTCACGCCCATCCCGGAGACCGAATCGTTCTCGCTCGAGCCTGCACTGGTGATCCATCCTCCAGAACCGGAGGCAGGCATCTGCATCACGAAGAGGTCAGCCTTGCCCTGTGAAGCGGTGACGGACCCTGCAGGAACGGTGAGTGTTCCTTTGAAGGAACCACCCATGTAGACGTCCCCGCCTCCGTTCACGGCAAGGTTGGAGATGCTCGTCGCTTCGTTGGCCACGCCAAAGCCGTTCATGGTCAGGATGGTGCCGCTTCCGTCCAGTTCCAGCAGGATGGCGTCTTGGGTGCCAATCAACGAGTGGAGGGTGTTGGCTGCGTTCACCGTTGCGCTCGCGGTCAGCATGGACACCACGATGTTCCCCATCGGCGTGGTTTCAATCGCCACGCCAATGTCGTTCCCGAGGCCACCTACAGGAGTGACCCATCCGAGGTTCCCGGTTTGCCTGTCGTACTTGGCGATGAAGGCTTGGAGGTCGCTCACGTTGACGGATTGACCACCAAAATCGGTCTCACCGATGAAGTAGCCCGTGACGTAGACGTTGCCTTGCATGTCGGTTGCCACATCGAGGACGCTGGACTGCGCGCCAAAACCACCGTCAATCGTGGAATAGCCCACCGCCCAAAGCCAGTTGCCCATGGGGTCGGTCTTCGCGACCCACCCCTCGAAATTCTGGGAGAAGGGTTGGTTTTGGGAGGCCGGGTTGAACACCAAACCGCCTGCGTATTGGCCACCGGCGATGGCCTCACCCGCCCCGCCAGCAGCCACGGAGACGGACGCCAACAAACCGTTGCTCGCATCAATCGTTGTCCCCCAGCCGTAGGACCCACCTTCGCTCACGCTGACGATGCCGACATCGCATGGTCCTGGACTCAGTTGGGTTCCTGCATAGGGGCAGGAGGTGGCCAACGTCGACGAACCGTAGGTCAAGGTGTCCGCGAACATGATCGCTGCAACAGAACCCGTCGTATGGGCCGCCACGCTCGTGAACGCGTCGGCCTGGGTGGTTGTTCCCGCGCCAATCAAGAAGCCCTTGGAGGCGGCTCGACCGCTCACATCCAAAACGCTCGCCGGCGCAGAGAGTTCCTCACCCTCCGTCCATGTGGCATGGGCTGGGGCGTAGGCGGTCAGAAGAAGGACAACGAGGAGGAGGGTGGCCGCGGTGCGACGCATACCCCCGATGCCGGACCCGACCCTGATAGAGCCTTCCGCTCTGCGTTCAGAGGTTGGCTTCGAGGCCGAGGAGGTCGCTGTCCCCTGCGTCGACCACACAAATGGTGGACACGCTGAACGGCTTCCCCACCGCAACGCCAAGGTCACGGTTGACCAGCATCGCGCGGTGGATGCTGACCTCCGGATGCTTGGCGGCAAGGCCATCGAGGTAGGCCTGTGGGCAGTTGGCGGCCACGATCACGAGTCGTGCATCGCCAGCGGCGCATGCGTCCATCGTTTGTCGCTGGCCGTAGAGCAATCGGCCCGTGCTGGCTGCGGTCTTGAGGTGTCGGCTGAGGTCCATATGTTCACGTCCATTCTCCACTGTTGCTTCTCATGGCAGGAGTTCAAGCGTCGGGCACGTAGAAGAGTTCGACGCTACCGGTTCCAAGGGCAATCGGCTGCCCGACGATGATGTTCTCAGCGACGCCCGTGAGGTGGTCACGCTCGCCGATGATACCGGCCTTGAGGAGGTGGTTCACCGTCACTTCGAAGGCCGCACGGGCCAGGATGGAGTGCTTCGTGCCCGACACACCGTGCCGTCCGATCGCTCGGACCTCGCCTTCGGAGGTCATGACATCGGCGACGATCAACAGGTGCCGGTCGTCAACCTCCAAGCGCGCCCCATCGAGGGTTTCCCTGAGTTCGTCCACAATCGCTTGACGGGCGGCTTCAATCCCAAGTTGGTCGTAAATCTCGATGATGTTGTTCGTGTACGTCCGGGTGCGATCGATCGCTTCGATTTCGTTGATCCGCTGCAGGTTCGAACCGATGGTGGCGAGGTAGTGCTCACCCGTCTTGTCGTTGAACTGAACGTTTGCTCGCTCCACACCGGGAACGCCCTTGAGGCGGAGGTCGCGGATCTTCTCCTCCAACTGGAGCAGCATCGTGTACGAGGGCGGGTTTTCGGCAAGGGTATCGAGGTCCTCTGCGGAATGCACGTTCGGGATGAGGGTGAGGGTCTTCGGTGACTTTTCCTTGTCCGGGATCACGTGCAAGCGGGTGGCGCGCTCGAGTTTCTCGCGCACTTCGACGCCTGTCATGTTCTTCTGCTCGAGGTTGGCTTTGTTGAGGTGAAGCACCAGACGGCGCTGAGCAACGTCGGTCTCAATGGTCGCGATGTTCACCGTCGTGGTCACCTCAAGGGATGCAGCGAGCTTTTTCGCGTCGTCTGAGGTCGCCTTGATGCCGTCCTTCAGGTAGATCTTCATCGTCGGGGTGTTCGGCACCTTCCGCGCGTCGACAATTTCGATGATGCGAGGAAGACCCTGGGTCACGTTCACCGTCGCCACACCTGCGTAGTGGAAGGTACGCATCGTCATCTGCGTCCCGGGCTCGCCGAGGCTCTGTGCGGTAACAATGCCAGCCGCCTCGTACGGGTCAATCCGGGAGCGGTCGAGTTCGGTGGCCGCGTGGGAGATCACTTTGTCCGCCTGCGCCGCGGTCAGCTTCTTCTTGCCGCGCTTCAGGATCGCGTCGGTCAGGTCCTCAAAGATGCGGTCCGTGAGCGACATGCCGGCCTTCTCGGCCGCCTTTTCAAGAGCCGTGAACACAGGGTCGTCGGCCAAGGCGCTGCGCATGGACTGAATCTTGCTGCTGGCGTTGTAGGTCTGCAGATCAACGTCGGCCTTCACGCGGCGGCTTCGGCTCTTGCGGAGCGTGACCTTCGTGGTCGGACCGCCGCCGTCGGCCTCACCGTCCGAGGACTTGCGGTCCGCGGCGTGGATTTGGGCGTGGACCTTCTCGGCGGTTTCCGAATCGGTTTCGCAGACTTGGGCGATGTCCTGAACGCCGAGCACCTTGACGTCGTCCCACTTTCGGTCGTTCGCCAACGCGTGGGCAAAGGTGTCGGGGACGCCAAGGTCCTGCAGCTTCTTCTTGGTGGCGCTCTTGACTACCATCAATCCTCACCTCCGACATCGCTGTCGTCCTCGTCAAACTCCCAACCGCCGAGGTCGTCTTCCTGCTCGTCGCGATCGTAGGAGTCGTGCGCGAACTCGATGGCTCCCTTCGTGCCAAGCGCCTCATCGACGACCACGTCGACGTTGAAGGGTGAGCCGTGCACACCACGCGACGGGTCGATGCCGTCCTCGCCGTAGGAGAACTGGATGATGCGGTTCGCGGTGTTGCGCACAGAGAGCATCTCGTCGTCGTAGACCTTCAGGTCGTC
>JALRLN010000140.1 GCA_023254445.1 Candidatus Poseidoniaceae archaeon
CAGCCCCCAAGTCATGCGTGGACCATACCACACCCCGACCCCCGGCGACGAGGTTCTCGATGAGGTTGCGTACAGCACGCGCACTCGTGATGTCAAGCCCCGCCGTAGGTTCGTCCAAAAGCAACAGGTCGGGTTCATGGACAAGGGCCCTGAGCAAAGCGGTCTTCTGACGCATTCCTCGGCTGAATCCCTCCGTCCGTCGGTCAAGCGCGCCGAGCATGCCAAGCGGGGCCGCATGCGCTTCGGTACGCCGGCGCGCAACGCTGTCCTCAACGCCGAACAACCGCGCATGAAACCGGATGTTTTCCCACGCCGTGAGGCGCACATGCAGACCAGTGGATTCCGTCATGACACCGATGCGACGCCGATGGTCAACGATGTCGCCATCGCCGAGCAAGGCCGTACCATGGCTTGGACGGTAGACGCCTGCGAGGATGCGAAGCAGCGTCGTTTTCCCAGCACCGTTTCCACCAACCAAGGCTGTGCTTACGCCTTGGTGGATGTCAATGTCGATGGCATCGAGGGCCATCACGTCCCCGAACTGCTTGCTCACGGAACGAAGTCGAGCGAGCACGTCACCCGTCATGCTCCCACTTCACTCAGAAGACGTCAACTCGACCAACACGCCGCCCGTGGACTTTGGATGAACAAAGGCAATGCGTTTTCCACCAGCGCCACGACGTGGGACCTCGTCGATCATGACAACGCCGTTGTCCATGAGGTGAGCGATCAGACCCTCCAGATTGCCGACGTGAAAACACACTTGCTGCACCCCCGGGCCACGTCGTTCGAGGAACCTGCCAACGGGCGTCTCGGGTCCGGTGGGCTCCAGCAACTCCACCTTCGGAGCGTGCCGATGCTCGTCGATGCCCGTGTCAAAGAAGCGCGTCGTTACGCCTTGTTCTTCGACGGTTTCGTCCGTCCCCGCTCGTGCCAACCCGAGCAAGGACCAGAACGTGGAGGCGTCGTCCAACGATGCCGTTGCAATACCGATGTGGTCGATGGTGATGGGCCCGAACGTCATGCAATCACCTCAGAGCCCCCCGGGGGGTGTGTATTCACCGAAGGTTTCGCGCAGGATTGAGCAAATTTCACCAACGGTCGCCTCCGCTCGTACAGCATCGAGCACGTATGGAAAGAGGTTCGAGGACCCTGCTGCAGCAGCACGCAAAGCGTCGAGCGATGAGCGATGGTGGTCGTGGTTCCTTGAAGATCGCAACGAAGCCAACCGCTCATGCTGAGCGTGGGCCACTGCGGGGTCGATGCGCTGGACAGGGATGGAGCCCTCCTCGTCCATCACGTGCACGTTCACGCCGACGATTGGACGCCGACCTTCCTCCACGTCACGCTGGTGTTGGAAGGCGACCCGGTGAATTTCACGCTGCTGATATCCGTCCTCCACCGCTTTGAGGGCGCCGCCTCGCTCATCGATCTGTTGAATTTCTGCGAGCACCGCATCGACCATCACGTCCGTCAGTCGTTCAACGTGGTAGGAGCCGGCAAGAGGGTCGACGACGTCTGCGATGCCCGATTCTTCCGCGATGATTTGCTGAGTGCGAAGCGCCACGGTCGCTGAAGCCTCCGTCGGGAGGCCAATGGCTTCGTCGTATGAATTGGTGTGCAGGGACTGGGTCCCACCACACACCGCGGCCATGGCCTGAATGGTGACCCTCGCAACGTTGTTGAGCGGTTGCTGAGCCGTCAGCGAAACGCCGGCCACCTGGGTATGGAAACGAAGCATGGTCGATTTGGGATTTGAAGGAGAGAATCGCTCCGTCATCAGACGATGCCACAAGATTCGGGCTGCTCGGAACTTTGCCACCTCCTCAAAGAAATCGTTGTGGCAGTTGAAGAAAAAGGACAATCGGGGTGCGAAACTGTCCACATCCAAACCTCGTCCCACAGCCGCCTCCACATAGGCGAGGGCGTCGGCCAGGGTGAACGCCAGTTCTTGCACGGCCGTCGAACCGGCTTCACGAATGTGGTATCCTGAGATGGAAATGGTGTTCCAACGAGGGATTTCGGCTGAGCAAAATTCGAAAATATCGCAGATCAGCCGCATGCTTGGCCCTGGTGGAAAAATGTACGTACCACGAGCGATGTACTCCTTCAAAATATCATTTTGAATTGTACCTGATATGTCGCTCATTGGCACCCCGTTTTCCTCGGCGACAACGGCATACATCGCCAGGAGAACCATTGCTGGAGCGTTGATGGTCATCGACGTTGACACGGAATCAAGTGGAATGCCGCGAAACAAGTCCCGCATGTCATCGAGCGTCGACACCGAAACCCCGACACGGCCGACTTCGCCTTGGCTGAGCGGGTCGTCTGCGTCCAACCCAAGTTGTGTCGGGAGATCAAACGCCACGGAGAGCCCCTTCTGACCCCTGTCGAGCAAGAGTCGAAACCGTTCGTTGGTCGCTGATGCTGAAGAGAAGCCGGCATATTGGCGCATGGTCCATCGGCGCTGCGTGTACATGGTCCGATGAATCCCCCGAACATACGGGGGCTGGCCGGGATCAGCACGGTGGGCATCTGGTCCGAGATCATCCACAGTGGGGATGGTCTTGAGCGGGAGCCCGCCCAGCGTGACCTGCTGGTCGGCATCGGTCATGGGCGGTGGTGCTGCCGCCGTCCCTTGAACCCTCGTCCTCAATGGTGGTGGCCACCAGGGCCGTGAGCGTGACCATGCGCGAGTTCGTCCTCGGTCGCATCACGAACCTCCACGACCTCAACCGCGAAGGTCAACGATCGCCCGGCAAGCTGGTGGTTGAAGTCAGCCACCACCTCGTCGTCACGAACCTCGGTGATCGTGAAGGGTCGTGGTCCGTCCTCCATACCGGCAACAAGGGTCATGCCAACTTCGAGCGGCACCTCTGCCTCCACTTCGGCAAACTCTGCTCGCGGGAAGGTGACGACGTTGGCCTCCTCGCGCTCGCCGTAGGCGCGTGCTGGTTCAAGGGTAAACGTGCGACGCTCGCCCACCTTTGCACCCAGCATTTCTGCTTCGAATCCGGGAATCATGTTGCGATGGCCGACGAGGAAGGTGAGCGGATCACGACCCTCGCTGCTGTCGAACACCTCCCCATCTTCGGGGAAGGTCCCTGTGTAATGCACGCTTGCTACTGCGTCGTTCTGGATTTCGCTCATGCCTCTACCTCCGGGTGTCCATCCGGCGAAGGAGCCTCAGCATCTCCGCGGCGACGTCGGGTGGAAGGATGCGTTCCGCCTCCTTCTCTTCCACGAATTCCACAGCGGCCTCAAAGGAGATGCGTTCACCTTTGGCCCACACTTGTCCGAGAACGTTGGAGCGGTGCTCTTCGGGAACACCTTCGTTCGCCAAGATGTCCTTGGCTGCATACTTGTACTCAAGGTACTTCTGACGGTTCAGCTTCCTGACCTGCTTCTGCCGGCCACCGCCTTTTTTCTCGCGGGAACCCTTGCGACGTTGCCCAAGGTTCCGAGATTGCTTGTCCACGGTGATGGTCTTGAACACGTTGGAGGTGCCTGCCGAGATGGTGGCAGGATCGATATCGAAGTCATCGTCCTCCTCATCCTCTTCGATG
>JALRLN010000141.1 GCA_023254445.1 Candidatus Poseidoniaceae archaeon
TCATCATGGTGCGCAACGCGATGCCCAAACCGCCCCAGACCGTACCGGCAATCAGCATGAACATGACAAGGGCGCCGAAGGTGCCGCCGTAGGACGCCCGGTAGGCGACGGAAAGCACGTGGTAAGCTTCGTTGCCGGGGTAGGTGAACAACTCGCTTCCAGACAAGGTGCCGAGCACGACGCGGTAGTGGACCTGACCGGAAAGGTCGTCGGGCACGGGCAGCATGGCCCTCAGCACCGTGCCGTTGGCACCGTCGAGCAGGGTGCACGTCGCTTCGTCCACCAGTTCGAAGCCTGTGGTGGTCCACGGCTCAGCCTGCCATTCGCGCGGACCGTAGTCGGACTGCATGCGCGACGGGCGGACGAGGCGCCATTCCACATGGCTCAGGTTCTCGTTGAGGGTGTACGGGAAGGCGTTCGAAATGCAGACGTCGATGGGAAGGTCCCCTTCCTCGGGCACGGCCACGTCTTCGGGGGGCGTCACGAATTGGGTGAACGAGATGTTCTCCAGCGCAAGGTTGGCCTTCTCACGCGGGTTGTCGGCGATCCACGTCATGTAGAAGCCAACACCAACGTTGCGGACGGCGATGTCGTCGATGTTCTCGGGACGCTCGTGGAAGGCGTTGCCGATCTCCATCGTGTAGCAATAGGACTCGAAGACGCCGTAGTGCCAGTCGCAGAAGTCCCCCGTGGTGGGGTAGAGCGATGAGGATTGCATGTTCTCGTAGTTCGTGTAGGATGCGAGCACGTCCCCGTGGTATCGCAGTTGGGCCTGATCGGGGTTGTCGCAGTTCTGGCAGTGGCCCCAGGGGTACAGCACGAGTTCGGAGAAGGAGTGCCAGGTCAGCGTCGCTCGGAAGTCCGAGCCTCCGTTGTTGTTGTCGTCGTTCATCTCGGTCAGGTCCTGGATGAACTTCGTTTCCGGCTCGGTGTTGCCACCGAGGGGGTCCTCGTCGACGATGCCGTCGCGATCGTCGTCGGTCCCGTCCACGTCGTCTTCGTTGAACAGGCCGTCGCCGTCTTCGTCGTCGATGGGCGAATCGGGTGGGCCGTTGTAGACGTCGTTGTTCGTCGTGCCCGCAAGGCAATCACCGGGGATGAGCGGACCGGTCGCACCGAGCGGAGCCCCCCATTCAAACTCGTAGTTCCGGTTCAAGTCCACGCCGTCGCAGGCCTCGTCGACCTCCTCGTCGAGGTCGGGGATGGGGCCGCTTCCGGAGTAATCGTTGTCACGCAGGTTCTTCCTCCAGCCCGACGTCGCACAGTTTTCCCACGCGGTGGGGCCGCAGTATTCCTCACGGTCGTAGCGGTTTCCGTCCACGTTCAGCATGGGCACGAGGTAGATTTCGCGGGATTCAACGAGCGAGACGATGTAATTCTCCGAGTAATCTTCGTCCACGCCGAGGTCGCCCGGCCCGCAAGCGATGCCGTCGCCGTCGCTGTCCTGATGCTCAGGGGCAAGGGACAGGCAATCACCATCGTCGTCGAGGATGCCGTCGCCGTCGCCGTCGCCCCATGGGTCTTCGTCGATGCGGCCGTCGCCGTCGTTGTCGTAGTCGGGGTTGTTCATCGAGAAGACGAGGGTCTCAAGGAAGAACATCGGCACTTCGTAGGACATCCACTCACGCGCGTGGTGGTTGCCGACGATGAGGATGTCCGAACGGTCCTCGTAGTTGCCCGAATCGCCAACGAACGGATTGTATTCGCCGCCTTCAACGTCCATTGTGATCTTCATCCAGGGGCTCGGGTGCTGGTAGAACCAGCCCTTGTACGTCTCCTCGGTGGTGGTTTCCCCTCGGGCGTTGATGCCACCGTTCAACCCCTCGTGGAACTGAAGGAACTCGGGGTTGTCTTCCGCGAGGCGGAGCATCCGCTCACGCATGCTTTCGTAGTCGTGGTAGGCCTTGAACTGGACCTGCTCGTCACCGCCCCACGGGAATTCGTACGCGACGTAATCCGCGGCCCAGATGTCATCGGGGGCCTGGCCGACCTCGTCCTGCTGCACGCCGGCGTTGGCGACGGGTGCCGCCATGGTGAGCAGCAAGGGGAGCGCGAGCAAGAGCGCAGTGCGTCGAAGTCCGGCCAATGTGGAGGGACGGTGCTCAAGCATGGCTTCACCGAGCCATGCTGCGCCTATCAAGCCGTCGCGCACCTCCTCACATCCAAGGCGCTGAGTCGCCTTCAAGCGGTGAGCCGGCCTCGCACGGGCATGGACCTGCTGACCGCGCCCGGACCGGAGTTCCTGATGACGAACCGTTGGACCGCGTTGGCCTTGGTCACGGTGCTCATCGCGGCTCTTGTGTGCCGCACCCTGACGGTGGTGTTGGCACCCCGCGCCGTGTCCCGCATCGTTCGGCTCGAACGCACCTCGTCGGCCTTGGTCTCAAGCGAGCGCGCCCTTGGAACGGCCGCCGGCGCCGGGCTGGCCCTCGTGCTCCTGCTGCAGGTTCGAAGCCTCGCCGCGAGCGGGTCCGACCTCGTGGTGCTCCCCGAGGTCGCCTTGGCCGTCCTCATCGGCGCTGCACAACTCGTCACCGTGGTGGCCATCGTTTCCGCTGCGTACCGCCTCGTCGGCATCGTCGAAGACGTCGTCGAAGCCATCGACAGCGACGATGAACTCGACGGGTCGGAAAAAACCGTGGTCTCCGCACTCGAGAGCGCGTTGCGTTTCATCATCCTCTTCATCGGCGGGGTGTTCGTTGCCGACGCCTTTGGATTGGATTTAACCTCGCTGTTGGCCGGCTTGGGCATCAGCGGTTTGGCCCTCGCCCTCGCAGCAAAAGACACGATTTCGAATTTCTTTGGGGCCGTGACGGTGCTTCTCGATCGCCCCTTCAAGGTGGGCGATTGGATCATCGTGGACGGCAGCGAAGGTGAAGTCGTGGAGATCAACCTCCGAACGACCATCCTTCGCACGTCAGTCGACACCATCCTCACCGTCCCCAACGCCAACCTTGTCTCCACGCCGGTCGAAAACTGGGGGAAGCGCCGCTGGCGCCGATGGCAGACTGCGCTCCATCTCGACCTCGGTTCCGACCCGCAGGCGGTGGACACCTTTTGCGACCAAGTCATGGAGGCCATCCGCTCAAACCCGAAGACGCTTCGGGAAGAAGCGTCGTGGTGCTCTGTGGACGGCATTTCCGCACAATCCATCGACGTCGGTGTGAACCTGTATTGGGACATTTCGTCGTCCGTCGAAGAGCGCGAGGCCAGGGAAGACCTCGTGCTCACCATCGTGCGGCTCGCGAAGGACCTCGGCCTCGAATTCCACGACGCCCGCATCCGGCAATCGCGCTGAGTCAGAACGCGCCCGGCTCGGCGCTCCGGTAGCGAAGAAGCCCGAGGGCGACGAGGGCGCCGGATGCGAGGGCCAAGGCTGCTGTGCCTTGGGAAGAGAGGGCGTCCAGACGATGCGCGTAGAGCGCGACGATGCCTCCTCCAAGCCCGACCCACGCAAGGGACCGCCACATGCGAAGCACGCCAAGGCGGGCTTGCAGACGGTCAACATCCGCCAACCACCTGGCGGTCGAGGTCAACAGGTCCTCGTCCTCCC
>JALRLN010000142.1 GCA_023254445.1 Candidatus Poseidoniaceae archaeon
GGGCCACATGCCGGCCTTCTCGTAGTACTCCGTGACGACCTTGCTGCCCGGTGCCATCGAGGTCTTGACCCACGGCTTGACGGAAAGCCCTCGGGCTCGAGCCTTGCGGGCGAGCAGCCCCGCGGCTAGCATGACATCCGGGTTGGACGTGTTCGTGCACGAGGTGATGGCGGCAATGACGACGTCGCCGTGGTTCAGGTCGAACACGTCACCGTTCGACTCCACGATGGCCGACTGCGACAAGGCAGCCTCCTCAAGGCCGTGGCCGTGCAGGCCGAGTGGCGCCGTCAACGAGGCGCGGAAGTGCTCCCGCATGGCATCCAAGTCAACGCGGTCTTGCGGTCGCTTCGGACCAGCAAGGGCCGGCTTCACGGTGCTGAGGTCGAGGTCGAGCAGGGCGGAGTAGGACTTCTCGGCCGACGATGCGTCGTACCACAGACCTTGGGCCCGGCAGAAGGCTTCGACGCCGGCGATGTGGCCCTCGTCCCGTCCGGTGAGCGTGAGGTACTCGAGCGTACGCTCGTCCACGGGGAAGAAGCCGCACGTGGCCCCGTACTCTGGGGCCATGTTCGCGATGGTGGCACGGTCGGCCAGGGACAGCGCGGCCATGCCGGGTCCGAAGAATTCGACGAACTTGCCCACGACGCCATGCTCACGCAGGAGTTCGACGATGCGGAGCGTCATGTCGGTCGCGGTCACCCCCGAGGGCAAGGCCCCCGACAGGCGGACGCCGACCACGTCGGGCGCGAGCATGTAGATCGGTTGGCCCAGCATCACGGCTTCGGCTTCGATGCCACCGACGCCCCAACCGAGGACCCCAAGGCCGTTGACCATCGTCGTGTGGGAGTCCGTTCCGACCAGCGTGTCTGCAAGCCACACGCCGCGCTCCTCACGGGCCACGGTCGCAAGGTATTCGAGGTTCACTTGGTGTACGATGCCGCGCGAGGGAGGAACTGCCCGGAAATCCGCAAGGCTCTGCTGCCCCCACTTGAGGAAGGTGTAGCGTTCCGCGTTGCGGTGGTACTCGATGTCGAGGTTCAGGTCGAGGGCCGAAGGGTCGGCACCGGACACATCGACCTGCACGGAGTGGTCAATGACCAGGTCCACCGGAACCTGAGGGTTCACGCGTTCAGGGTCACCGCCCATCTCAACCATCGCATCGCGCAGGGCGGCGAGGTCAACCACCGCCGGGACGCCGGTGAAGTCCTGCAAGATGACGCGGGAGGGGCGGAAGGGGATCTCCCCTCGCTCGCCGTTGGCGGTCCACGCGGCGATTCCACGCACGTCCTCTTCGCGGATAAGGAAGCCGTCGAGGTTGCGAAGGGCCCCTTCGAGCAGCACGCGAATGCTGTACGGAAGGGACGAGGTGTCGAGGCCTGCATCGTCCAAAGCGTCAAGCGCGAAATAGGCACCACCGTTGGGCAACGTTCGCCGTGCGTTGAAGGGGTCCTCGGCCATGATGGAGCGGACCTGCGACCCGTCTATGAACGCGCCGCTCGACCCTCACGCCACGGCGTCACGGCTCACCAAAAGACGAACCACGGCGAAGCATCGGTGGAGGTGACCACGACCTCTTCGAGGGTCACCGGTGCCACCGGTCGGTCGCTGCTGTCGGTGTTCGTCGCGGAGATGGCGGTGACGTGCTCACAGCCGTCGGTGATCGTCCCAAAGACGGTGTGCACGCCGTCAAGCCAGTCTGGTGCGCTGTCTTCTGGGATGAGGAAGAACTGGCTGCCGCCCGTGTGGGGGTTGCTGGTCTTGGCCATCGAAAGGGTGCACGCCTCGTGGTTGCGGCCGTTCTCGACCTCGTCCGGCAAGGTGTAGGAGGTGGCGCCGCACCCTGCGGAGGTGGCCTGCTGCACGCCATCGCAGTACCCATACCAACTCGCGGCGTAGCCGCCGGTGCCGTCGCCGTTTTGGAAGTCGCCGCCCTGAATCATGAAGTCATCAATGACCCTGTGGAACACGGTCCCGTCGTAGGTGCCTGCTTCGACGTGGTTGAGGAAGGACGCAGCGTGGCTCGGGGCGTCGGCATGGATGCGGATCTCGATGTCGCCCTCCGTGGCGAGCCCTGAGGCGTCGGTGTACGAGACCGTCATGAGGACGGTCTGGTCCGTGCTCGGAGCGCCGCCGCCGTTGAGTTGCCCAATCGCAAAGAGCAGCAGCACGAAGCCCAGGCCCATGGCACCGAAGGCGGTGATGGTTGGGGTGCCGTCCCGCACGAGTGGAGGAATGAGGAACTCGCTGATCCGCTTCTCGTTCATCTCGTTGAGCAGGTCGTTGTACGTCGCGTTGAACTTGCGGTTCTTCGCGTCCATGCGCATGGCTCGGCGGAAATTTGAGGCGGCTTTTCGGTAGGTGGACGCTGCCCCTGAATCTTTGGCTTCCGCCCATCGCGCCCGACCGGCCAGCATCCATGTGGTGGCGTGCTCGCCATTTCCGTCGACCTCTTCGAGCAACTTGAGGGCACGGTCAGGGTGTCCTTTGTCGAGGTGGGCCTCGACCTTCTCCCAACCCTTCTGCATCTGCTCGCTGGCCATGCCCCGCGATGGACCCTCCCGTTTTGAACCGTCCCACCTCACGTCGGCGCCGGCGGCGTCATGTTCAAAGGGCGCAAGTCAAGGCCCGAACTCAGGCGAGACGCCACGTCGACGTGCGTGGAAGACCAAGCACGGAGGCCACCCGATGACCACCATCGTCAACGACTTCACCCTGAACATCGCCACCGCGAACGGAACCGGTTCGCAGTCCGCGAACCTCATCCTGCTCCAATCCCTGTTCAACATGGGCATCGAAGTGAGCGGGAAGAACCTCTTCCCTTCAAACATCTCGGGCCTTCCAACCTGGTACATCGTCCGGCTTTCCGATGCGGGGTACCAGGCGCCGGGAGACCGCACGCACATCCAGGTGCTGATGAACCCCGACACATGGGCCGATGACCTTGCCGAACTCGAACCCGGGACCGTGGTGGTGTGGAACACCGATGCCAAGATGGCGATGGACCGCGATGACGTGGTGTCCTACCCCGTGCCGATGACAACCATGGCGCGAACGCTCAACGCGAAGCTTGCCCGCATGGTGGCGAACGTCATCTACGTCGGGGTCATCGCGGAGATGCTCGGCATCAACGAAGAGGCTATCATCGCGGCGATTGCTGGGCAGTTCAAAGGCAAGGCGTCGGCCATCGACCTCAACACGCAAGCCTACCACCTCGGCCGGTCCTTCGCACGCGATGAACTCACCAAGGCCGACCCTTACGCCGTTCAGGCACGGGGCAACCCCGGCGGCCGCTTCTTCATCGAAGGCAACGAAGCCGCAGCGCTCGGGGCCATCTTTGGTGGCGTCCAGATGCTTGCTTGGTACCCCATCACGCCCTCGTCAAGCCTCGCTGAAGGCATCATCAACTACATTCCAAAACTCCGAACGAACGAGGACGGCGAAGCCACCTGCGCCGTGATTCAGGCCGAGGACGAACTCGCCGCGGCTGGCATGGTGATCGGGGCAGGATGGGCCGGTGCACGCGGCATGACCGCCACCTCAGGACCTG
>JALRLN010000143.1 GCA_023254445.1 Candidatus Poseidoniaceae archaeon
CATCGAGGTCGTACAGCACCACGGTGATGTTGGGGGTCATGCCTCGGAAGTGCAGCCGTTGTTCGCTCTCCACAACGGCGCCCGGTTCGACCTCTGCTTCAATGAGGACCCATGGGGCCTGCTTCGTTCCCTCACCCTTGCCGGCTTCAGGTTCGACAACGGTGCGGTCCGGCTCTGGACCAAGCACGTCCTCGCGCAGGAAGAACAGCAGGAGCAACAGCAAGAGGAGCAACAGGCAGCAGAGCCACCACGGGAAGCCGCCTCCGTCGTCGTCGCCTCCAGCGATCAACACGCAGTTCTCGTTTCCAACCGCCTCAGGATTGGGCATCGAGGTCGCGTCGCGAGGGTCGGTGCTGCACATCGCTTCGGTTGCGTCGCTGTAACCATCACCGTCGTCGTCGTCGTCGGCCGTGCGAGGCCCGTCGCCGTCCGGGTCCTCGTCAGCGATGCCGTCGCCGTCGGTGTCCTCGAAGAAGCCGAGCAGGAAGGTGACCTGCAGGGAGGCTCCGGTCGCGGAGTTGTTGGCCCAGACGGTGTAGGTGGTGAGCGGGCTTGGGCCTGCCGCCGCACCGGTGATGGTCCCGCTCGAAGCGCGCGCCAGCGCGCCGAGGCGGACGCCTTCCGGCAGGTCCGGAGCGACCTCCCACACGTCCGCGTCCATGCCGGTGAGGTTCGGGACAAGGTTGAGCGCTTGACCCACGGCAAACCAGCCGTCCCCGAGCGCGTAGCCGAGGCTCAGCGGATCGAGGGCATCGCAGATCCCGTCCAGGTCGCTGTCGGCAGGCATGGCGTCCATGTCGAGCGGATCGGTGCCGCACTGCCCTTCCTCCACGTCTGTCCAGCCGTCGTTGTCGTCGTCGGCATCGACCATGTTGCACGATCCGTCGCTGTCTGTATCGGTTGGCAGGTCCGTGTTGTTCAATGGGTCCGTGCCGCAGTACACCTCGAGGTTGTCCGTCCACCCGTCGTTGTCGTCGTCGTCGTCCTGCAGGTCACAGATGCCGTCCACGTCGGTGTCGGTTGGCACATCGCTCATGTTGAGCGGGTCGGTGTTGCAGAAGGACTCGAGCCCGTCGCTCCAGCCGTCACCGTCCGTGTCGGTTTCCAGCGCATCGCAGATGCCATCGCCGTCCGTGTCGATGGGGACATCGTCCACGTTCAGACCGTCGGTGGTGCACATCGCCTCGTCGAGGTCGCTCCAGCCGTCGTCGTCGTCGTCCTCGTCCTCGACAAGCGCACCTTCGTAGCCATCGGGCAATTCGTCGGGAAGGCCGTCACCGTCCGTGTCCTTGGGCAGGCTTGGGTCGTGAGGGAAGGGGTCTGGTCCGGCCATGCACACCAGCGTGCTGCCGTTCATCACGTCGACGGTTCCGTCGCAGTATCCATCGCCGTCGGTGTCGGGGTTCCACGGGTCGGTGCCTGTGTCCGACGCGTTCACGAACACACCCGAGTCGGATTCGTTTCCGTTCGGGATGCCGTCGTCGTCCCAGTCGTCGTCCAGCACGTCGCAGAGGCCGTCACCGTTCCGGTCTTCAGGAAGGTCCAACGCGTCCAACGGATCGGTGCCGCACGCTGATTCGTTCAGGTCCGACCATCCGTCGTCGTCGTCGTCAAGGTCCTCGATGAGGGCGGGCAGGCTGGTGGAGTTGACGCCCGGAACGAGGTCGTCGGGCAAGCCGTCTCCATCGGTGTCCACCGAAGCAGCAGGGTCCAGCGGGAAAGCGTCAGGACCCGGGGTGCAGGTGCTCGTTGGAGGTGAGAGCGGGCCATCGCAGACGCCGTCACCGTCGGTGTCTGGGTTCGTCGGCAGGGTCCCATCGGGGGGTCCAGATTCGTTGACGTTGTCGATGCCGTCGCCGTCCATGTCGGCATCCTCACCGTCGCACACCCCGTCGCCGTCCATGTCGGCGGGCAGGCTCGTGGCGTTCAGCGGGTCCGACCCGCAGGACACCTCATCGACGTCAAGGGCCCCGTCGCCGTCATCGTCCTCGTCCGCAAAGGGTGGGCCGTCCCAACCGTCATCGTTGTCGGGCAAACCGTCGCCATCCGTGTCGATGGGCAGGTTCGGGTCGTGAGGGTAGGGGTCCGGCCCGGCGAAGCACACACCGGGAACGGCAACGGGACCGTCACAGAAGCCGTCGTCGTCTGTGTCCACATCGAGCGGGTCCGTGCCCGTGTCGCTCTCGTTCACGAACAATCCGGTTCCAGTCTCGTTGGTGTCGTTCAGTCCGTCGTTGTCGTCGTCGAGGTCCTCGGTTAAACCGGGGGTTGGGCGGTGGTCGTCGTTCTCGCCGTCGTAGTCGGGCGGCAAGAGGTTGGGGAGGCCATCGCCGTCCGTGTCCTCAAGGATCTCGATGCTGATGTTCCACTGAAGCGAGTCGCCGTTGGTGTCGTTGGCGTAGAGCGTGAAGGTGGTGTTGCCCAACGTTTCCGTTGGCGTGCCCGAAATGACGCCCGTCGTAGCGTTGAGGCTGAGCGAGGCCGGCAGCGAAGGTTCGACCTCGTAGGTCAGGTTGGCGCCGGTGAACATCGGGTGAACGTCCGGAAGGAGGGTGTTGTTCACACCGACCACAGGTCCAATCAATCCGAGAACCTCAAGCCAAATTTCGGCGGCATAGGTCGTTCCGCCAACCTCGGCCATCACCATGTACGTGGTGTTGACGGTGGCGGCCGTCGGCGTCCCGCTGATGGTGCAGTTGCTGCCATCCACAGACAGGCCGGACGGCAAGGCAGGTGTTGTTGAACAAGAGGTCGCACCTGAAACATCCGATGGCCCGGTTCCGTATTGGAAGGTGATGTTGGTCATCGCTTGGTCAACCCTCAGTTGTGCGCCGTCCACGCTTGGGAACATGGGATTGGCAACCACGGTGATGCTGATCTCGCTGCGGGACGTTCCCGCTGAAGTGTTCGCATACACCGTGTAGGTCGTCGTGCTGGAGGTTCCTGTCGGCGTACCGCTGATGGTGCAGTTCCCTTGAGCCATGGACAACCCTGCCGGCAGAGCAGGGTCCACCGAACAGGTGGCACCAGACATGCTAACAAAGGGCACGTGAGCGGCTTGGTCGAGATCAACGAAGGTTCCCGACACGGAATCCGTTGTTGTGCCATCGCCGAGTTGACCGTTGGAGTTTTGACCCCAACACCACATCGAACCGTTTTCGAGCAGGGCGCATCCGTGGTACCATCCCACAGAAATGGCCGTCGCTTGCACAGAGCCATGTGGCCAAGGGATGAGCGTCGGAGTGTTGGTATCGGAGGAATATCCGTTTGCATAAGCGTCGCCCCAGCAGGCGACTGAGCCGTTGGAAAGCAGGGCGCACACGGTATGGTCGCCGGTGGCGATGGACGTGACCGGAAGGTTCCCTGGCATGGGTTGGGTAAACTGAATGCCTAGAGTGGCGAGGTTGGCGCTCGAGGAGTTCCCAATGCCCCGCTCTCCGTTGCTGTTACTTCCCCAACAAGCAACTGAACCGTTGTCATAGAGCGAACAATGCCCACGAACATGGCCCTCAATGGCTGTAATGTTTCCGGAG
>JALRLN010000144.1 GCA_023254445.1 Candidatus Poseidoniaceae archaeon
AAGGCTGAGGCGGGCATGGCCTCCGGCGAGGCTTCATCCACCGTCCGGACGAGTACAGGCCATGTTCCGACCGCTCCAAGGCGTCCGTGTGCTCGACCTGTCCCGCGTCTTGGCTGGGCCCTACGCGGCCAACCTTCTGCAGGACCTCGGCGCTGACGTGCTGCGCGTCGAAGCCCCGTGGGGGGACGACACGCGGGGCTGGGGCCCTCCCTTCACCGAAGTGAACGGCGACGACGTCGCGGCCTACTGGACCTCGGTGAACCTCGGCAAGCAGGTCATCCGCAGGGACCTGCGCAAGGAGGAGGACCTCGAGGACGTCCGACGCCTGGTGGCCAACGCGGACGTCATCCTCGAGAACTTCCGCCCCGGCCGCGCCGACGCGTGGTTTGCGCCATGGCCTGAACGCGCCGTCGTCTGCAGCATCACCGCCTACGGCAACGACGGCCCACGTCGGGACGAGGGCGGGTACGACCTCGCCATGCAGGCCCGCAGCGGCCTGATGAGCATCACGGGAGACGCCGAAGGAACGCCGGCCAAGGTCGGGGTGGCGGTCATTGACGTCGCCACCGGGCTGCATGCGGGAGCGGCCGTGCTCGCCGCCTTGTTCCGTCGAGAACGCGAAGGCGTGGGCGCACGCCTGACCTTGTCGCTGTGGGATTGTGCGCTTGATCTGCTCATCAACCAAGCACAAAACGCGCTGATCGGTGGGGAAGACCCCGTTCGAATGGGTTCTGCGCACCCAAACCTCGTGCCGTACCGTGCCTTCCAAGCGGCCGATGGCGAAGTCGCGATCGCGGTCGGTTCCGACGCCCAGTGGCAGGCGTTGGTCGACGCCTTGGGCCTCAAGGTGCCTTCGGACGGAGGGTGGAACACCAACCCCGGCCGGGTGAAGGACCGCGCCCGCGTCGAGGCCACGGTGGCGGCCTCGGTGGAACACCTCAGCCGGACGGACGTGGAAGCACGACTCCTCGGCGTTCCGTGCGCCCCGGTGAACCGCGTCCTCGAGGCGTTGGCGGATCCTCAGTCGTCCGCCACCGGAGCGGTCACGGTCACCGAGGGCGTCCAGCACGTGGCGAGCCCGCACCGCTTCCACGTTTGACCTCAGGCGAGTTCGATCCGTCGGCTCTCCGGGAGCACAGGAAGCACCCGCGGCAGGTGCAGGCGAAGTTGACCGTCGGCAAGACCACCTTCCACAGCGGCGACGTCCACGTCCTCGGGAAGCGACAAACGAAGCCGGTGTTCTCGGAGGACCGGCGCATCGGAGCCGTCCTCCGGAGCCTCGCCCAACCGGCGGGCTTCGACGGTGAGTTCACCTTCAACCACGTCGACCGTCACGTCGTCACGGGCGTACCCGGGAAGGTCCACTTCGACGTCCCATCCCTCTTCACGCTGCTCAACCCTCCAGGCAGGGTGGCCGTGTCCACGGGCGGGCCTGGCCATCGGCACGAAGAGGGTGGACAGCAAGCGGTCCATCTCGGTAAAGGGATCCCATGGCGTGTTCATGCGCGTCATTCGTCGGTTCATGCTTCTCATTCCTGAACTTGTGGTTCAATAGTAGGTCGCGCCGGACCTTTATCAACCCGTGGACAGCGTGACGTTTGTTCTTGGAGAGAACGATTAGGAATCCTGCGCATACGCGCAGTCCTTCGCGGTGCAGCCTCAAAAGGAGAAGAGCGAGGTTTGCCCACCACCGAGCCGACCTGCGTTCTTCAGGCGATCGAAGGCATCGTCCATGCGACGCTGGCTGAAGCCGCGTTCGACCTGCAGGAACTGGGTCAAGCCCTTCGCGTCCACCGGTCCGAGCACGAGGGCGGTCGGGTCCGTCTCGGAAGCAGGATGGTCGTGGAAGATGGCCCGGATCTCGTCGATGTTCCCGGGAACCTCGACCTCCTTCGCTTCGCAGACGCCCTCGAGGGTGCCGTGCTTCTTCAGCAACTTCAGGCCCGTCTTTGGCCCAACGCCCCGAACGCCGGGGTGAAAATCGGTACCGATCATGATGCCAAGGTCGACGAGCTGCTCCTGCGTCAGCCCAATGGCCTCTCGCATGGCGTCCAAATCGATGCGTTCTGCGTGGATGACCTTCCCGTAGGACTTGCTCCCGTCGGCCATCAAATGACGCACCAGCACCGGGGAGCCGTACAGCAGCGCGTCCCAGTCCTGCGTGGCCACCACGTCGAGGTGCCCACGCTTGGCCATCACCGCCGCCTGCCCTTCACCCTCAGCCGCGGCCGCGACCCAGGGCACCCCAAGCAAGCCGAGCATGGTCTTCGTCTCCTCCACCATCTTCGGACTGTAGTGCATGATGCGGGCCGCCAACTTCTGTGCCAACCGGTGGTCGCCGGACGCACGTGCCGCCGCGTACTGTTCCTCGGCCTCTTCGCGACGTGCCCGACGAGAGGCGAGTTCCGCTTCTTTGAGGGCAGGTGAAGGTCCGTCGAAGACAAACACAGGGACGATGCCCGATTCGAGGAGCGTCACGGTGCGCTGAAGGAATCCCATCAGGTGAGCCACATAGCGGCCATCAGGAGCGCGGAGGGGCATGCCGTCCCCCTCCGGCGAGCGGTCGCGCATCGTGGTGAGGAACTGAAAGGCGGTGAGGAAGGCGTCGATGCCCACCCGTTGGCCTGCAAGATCGGGAAGGCGAACGCGAACCGGCGTGGCGAGGTCCTTCAGGTTGCAGCCCATGGTTGCACGCGGGGTTCCTCCCTTGAGAGGCTTCGGCTCCGCCGCAGGGATGAGAAGGGCGCCGCGCTTCGACGGCGCATGGTGGGCGATGGGAGGGCCGTCGTGGTCCTACGTGGACTGACCACCGGTTTGGCCGCCGCCGAGGCCGCCGCCCTCGGCATGCGCATCGACGAGCGCCGCGGTAGGTTGCTTCGGGGTGACGCGCACGACCTGAGCGCCGCTGCAGGCATCGACGCCGTGCTGGACGGAGGTGGACTCGCGGCCTGGACGGGGCACGACGACGCCGTCACCTGCATCATGCGCGACCTCCACCTTCCGGACGGCCCCCTTGCCGTACGCGTCGAGCGGCTTGGAGGCAAGGTCGCCGGCTGCTCAACACAAGCCCTCGCCGGAGCCCTCGGCGGGCGCTTGAGCGACCTCGGTGCGCGCATCGACCTGTCCACCCCGTCGCACGTGCTCGACGTCGTCGTGGACGCCGCTGGCCCACACCTCGGGTGGGGGTGGCGTCGAGGAAGGACGCAGGACGGCGGCACCGGCGCGCGCCGGCCCGGTGAGCGGCCTTTCTTCCGCCCCGTCAGCCTCGACCCGCACTTGGCCCGTACGGCCGTCAACCTCGCCCTCGGAACACGTTCAGGCGTTGTGCTGGACGCGATGACCGGCACCGGGGGCTTCCTCATCGAGGCGGCGCTCACCGGCCGCGAGGTGGTGGCCCTCGACCTCGATCCGACGATGGTGGAGGGGGCCACGACCAACCTGAGTTGGGCCTTGAACGAAGGCGATACGGCGACCGCTCAGGTCGTTGAGGGGGACGCCACCGACCTTGACTCGGCGCTGCCCG
>JALRLN010000145.1 GCA_023254445.1 Candidatus Poseidoniaceae archaeon
CGTCGACCAATGCCGTCACCTCGGAACCACATGGTGTGCAGGGGCTGCCTTGGGCCGCTTCGCCCCGGGCACGAGGCGCGCGTTCGCATTCGTGACCGCCAAAGGGTGACGACGTGCCTTGGGTGCGAGCGCGTTCACCGGTTCGGACCATGGACGAAAGGTGAACAGCCCGAGGCTTCAAGCGAGGCAGCACGTCGACACGGGTGAGGCCGATGGTTCGAATCCCGGAAGAGGTGCGTCGCCAAGCGGCGTCGAAAGACATGCGCCCAACCGTCCGCGTTGGTCGGGGGGGGCTCACGGAAGCGCTTGTCGAAGAGGTGCAGGCCCAATTACGGCAACGTGACCTTGTCAAAATCAAGGTCAACCGTGGCGTGTTCGACAAAGAAGGACTTGGGCAGCTTTGGACGATCCTTTGTGAACGCACAGGCGCCCACCTCGTGCTCGCGCGTGGGAACGTCGGCGTGCTTTGGCACCGCTGATGTACCTCCGTTGCTCGTTCGCTCGACAATGGATTATATCACGCCGCTTGGACCCGCGGGCATGCAGGCTCTCGGGTACCGGCTGAACGGAAAGGACCTCGCCGTTCTTGTGCTGATTGGGGTTGGTTTGCTGGCTGTTGTCGGTCAAGCGCAGGCAGCCGTCGGGGGTGGTGATAACGAAATGCACCTCGAGATTCACATCCGAGACGGACTCGAAGGCCAAGCCCTCCTCGTCGGTGGCCTGATCCTTCTCGGCGTGTATGCACTCATCATCACGGAAGTGGTTGACCGAACGCTGGCTGCAGCAATGGGTGGTCTGCTTGCCGTCTTTGCGCTCAACCATTACTCTGAAGAATCCACGTTAAGCCTGAAAGCCGTCACGACCATGATCGACTGGGAAACCATTGGCTTGCTGCTCGGAATGATGGTGATGGTGGGCATCCTTTCCACCACAGGCGTCTTCGAGTGGTTTGCTGTTGAAGCCTACAAGCGAAGCGGTGGAGACGTCTGGACGCTCACGGTCATCCTGTGTTTGGTGACCGCGGTGTTGTCGGCCTTCCTTGACAACGTGACCACCATGCTCTTGCTCACCCCGGTGACGATTCAACTTGCGCGGGTGCTCGACCTCCGTCCAATTCCGTTGCTGATTGCTGAGGTCTTGTTTTCCAACATCGGTGGCGCTGCAACCATGATTGGGGATCCCCCAAACATCATGATTGGAAGCGCGATGTCGCCTGCCGCCATCGAATCCAAGGGGTATTCTGCTGCATTTGCTGCGCAAGGCGTGACGTTCAACGATTTCATCTTCGAGATGGGCCCCGCCATTCTGATGTGCATCGTTCCTGGTTTGATGATGGTGCGTTGGCTCTTCCGGGACGAACTCTCCGGTGTTCGGCACCGCGACGTGGAAGAACTCCAGTACCGCTACGGAATCAAGGACCCCCAAGCGCTCAAGGTGAGCGGGACCATCCTCGGGTTGGTCATTGTGGCCTTCTTCCTTCACCCCGTGACGCACATCCCTGTGTCCTGGATTGCCTTGGTCGGTGGTGTTGTGATGCTCGTCGCGACCAATCCGCACGAGATCGAGGAACCCTTGCATCACGTGGAATGGACCACCTTGCTCTTCTTTGCGGGTCTGTTCGTGCTGGTTCATTCGCTGGAATATCTGGGCCTGATTGGCTGGATTGGCGACCAAGTCACCACCGCCATCGGCTCCTTTGATCCTGAATTCCAGTTGCCCGCAGCCATCTTGATCATCCTCTGGGTGTCCGCCATCGCTTCTGCGTTCATTGACAACATTCCCTACACGGCCACCATGATTCCGGTGGTGCTTCAGTTGGCGTCCGACCT
The DNA here is from genome assembly GCA_023254445.1 of Candidatus Poseidoniaceae archaeon. Taxonomy (GTDB): domain Archaea; phylum Thermoplasmatota; class Poseidoniia; order Poseidoniales; family Poseidoniaceae; genus MGIIa-L3. The sequence goes on from JALRLN010000145.1 coordinate 1,830, forward strand.
CAACATCGCGCTGGAGCCGGTGATTTGGGCCCTTGCGTTCGGTGCCTGCCTCGGTGGGAACGGGACGCTGATTGGCGCATCGGCGAACGTCGTCACGGCCGGCCTCTCAAAGGAAGCAGGGTACCCAATTTCCTTCAACGACTTCTTCCGTGCCGGTTTCCCAGTGATGCTGGTCACCACCGCCATCGCGACCGTCTACTGCTTGCTCGTCTTTGTGGTCGGTCAAGGCCACGAACTGCTCTGGAAGGGGGTCCTGATGCTCATCACGGCCTTCGGCCTGGTCTGGCAGTTCGCCAAGGGCAGCCGTACCGGCCAAAGCATCGTTGAATCGCTCGGCGACCATGGGCTCGACGACGTCATCGAGGGCGTGCAGCGGCTCGGTGCCTCGCTGCGTCGAGAAGAAGAGTGAACGCTCAGCCGCCGCCTTCATACGCCGTCGGCCTCCCCTTTGGGGCGGAGGGTGATGCGTGTACCAATGCGCTGCGTGCGGCCTGCTCTCCCTCCGTGGCGAAACCTGCCACGGATGCGGCGGTCGGGCCATGCTCGACCTCGAATCGGAGGAGGCCTTGGTCCCCGAAGGCATGGCCGATGTACCCGGCTTGGACGAAGCCGTCGTCGTGCTCGAAGACATCGCACCCTTCGAAGTGAGCACCGAAACGAGCGACGAGGAGGCGGCGGATTCCGACCTGCTCTTCGGATTTGGCGGACACGCGCGAGAGTACGTTTCGTCCCTGCCGTTTGGGATCGGGGCCTCCCGTGCAGGATTGGCGCACCTCGTGGAACCTGATGAGAGCGATGCTGCAGCCTCAGCATCACCGATCAACCTCCCAGAGCCGGCGGTCGACCCCAACCCCGCACCTCCCATTCCCGCAAGCGACCATTCCGAGGCTGCGACCGCGCGTGGGGTTCACCCTGATGCCGAAGTTGACCTCGACGAGGACGACGGGTTCGGTGTCGACGCCGAGGTGAAGAACGATCACGTCGCAATCGGATCAGTTGCCTCGCCGACCACACAAGCCATCGCCGAGACGCAAGCCCCCGACCTCTGGAAATCTCCGGTGGACAGCGTTCGGGCTGCGTACGGGCTCGGCCACGTGCCCAATCCACCACTGCCCGTACCGATTGAGGCTGAGACCGAACCCGTCCCATCGCCTGCCGTTGAGAGCGCCCAGCGGCCCCCATGGCCTCCGTTCAGCCTGATCGCCCCGTCCGAGGGACTTCTAGCAGGGCCAGGTCGTGCAGAAATCGTACGGTTCTTTCACCTGGTGACGAACGCTGAGTGGAATCAGGCCATCGAGGTTGGAGAATCCATCGCTCAAAAGGGCAGCATGGATGCTTCGATGTTGACCGCGTTTGGTGTGGCGCACGTCGAACGGGCGCATGCCATCAACGATGCAGACGGCCACGCCCGTGGGTGCGAGCTGCTCAAAGAGGCTGCAAAGCGGGCCGGAGGTACGGTCCAGGCCATGGCCAACCTCGCCGTGGCGCTGGCGATGTCGGGGCTCCTGGAGCCGCTGGCCAAGGTCGTCGCGAGCCTCTCGAATTTGCCCGATGAAGACGGGCATGTTGCTCGCGCGCGCCAAGCAAGCCAAATTGCGCATGATTTCGCCCTGTGAACGTGGGACGGTGGGGCTACACACCTCACGATTCTCCCGCGATGCCTTCATATACAGGGGGTAGGTCGGGTGG
>JALRLN010000146.1 GCA_023254445.1 Candidatus Poseidoniaceae archaeon
GACCGTCACGGCGCTGATCGGCCCGTCCGGCTGCGGCAAGTCGACCTTCCTGCGGACCATGAACCGCATGAACGACACCATCTCCGGCGCCAAGGTCACCGGCCGGATCGCCATGGACGACGAGGACATCAACGACCGCTCGATCGACCCGGTGCTGCTGCGCGCGCGCGTCGGCATGGTGTTCCAGAAGCCGAACCCTTTCCCGAAGTCCATCTACGACAACGTGGCGTACGGTGTTCGCCTGCACTACAACCCCAGCCGCCGCGAACTGGACCGCATCGTCGAGGCGGCGCTGCGACGTGCCGCGATCTGGGACGAAGTCAGCGACCGCCTGCACGAACTCGGCACGAGCCTGTCGGGTGGTCAGCAGCAGCGGTTGTGCATCGCCCGTACCATCGCCGTCGAGCCCGAGGTCATCCTCATGGACGAACCCTGTTCGGCGCTTGACCCGATCGCCACGGCCAAGATTGAGGAGCTGATCCTCGAACTCAAGGAGCATTTCACCGTCGTCATTGTGACCCATTCCATGTCGCAGGCGCAACGCGTCAGCGATTATACCGGCTTCATGTACCTCGGAAGGATGGTTGAATTCGGCCGCACGGACCAAATTTTCAGCGAGCCACGCGAAGAACTCACCCGTCGCTACATCTCTGGCCGCTTTGGGTGAAGCGTTCACGCACCCTCATATCGGGTGGCCCTGCTTTGGAAGCATGCGCGTGACCTTCGCCCACGGTCTGTGGGGTTCGACCGACAGCGGCAAAGTCGACTGGATGCGTGAGCAGGGCTGGGAGGTCTTGCCGCTGGACATGCGCCAGCACGGCTGGGACCAGGCGGCGCAAACCCGCGTGGTGCTCGAGGCCATCGACCACCACGGCCCCTTCGACGTGCTCGTCGGGTCTTCGTTCGGGGGACTCGCGACGGCCAACGCTGCGGCACAACGGCCTGACCTTGACCTGAAGTTGGTGCTGCTTGCGCCAGCCTTTGGCTACGCGGACCTCATCGTTGCGGACCATGGTGAGGCGGGACTTGCAGCATGGGAGGCTGCTGGGGCGAAGTCCTTCCATCCGCCGGGTTGGGAGGCTCCTGTGTCCTTGCCGTGGTCCTTCGTGGAACGTTCCCGTCCACTGTCGTGGCCGGCGGTGCGGCATCCGGCGGCGATCCTCCACGGGTCCGGTGACGACGTGGTGCCCCTCGCCAACAGCCAACGCGTGGTCGGCGCGCATCCCCATGTGCACCTCGAGGTGGTGGACGACGACCACCGCCTCGGCGAGAGCTACGAGGCAATGGGACGCCTAATCCTGTCCCTTTCCTGAAGGGAGTGCGTAAAATGCACCGGCGGTGTGGCCCGTTTCACCGCGGATTGATATAGTGCGGAATCTACACTACATACGAGGAGAACGAATGGACACCTACCTCGAGACCTGGGTTGACGACGTGATGGACCGCCAAGTGCACCGCAACGCCATCTTCGGGCAGCGCATGCGCCGCCTGACGAAGGCGCTGCTCGGCTGCCCAGCGCTGCGGTACGGTGGCACGCACCGCCTCAGCAGCCGCACGGGGGTGAAGGCATGAGGGACGCATGGTTGGACCGTTACGTCACCGAGGTCCTGGACGCACAGGTGCACCGCAACGGCATCCGCCTGCTGCCCCGGCTCTTCAGGCGTCGTCGCTGATCAGGCTTCGAAGCAATACTGCACGTCGGCGAAGCCGCTTCGCAGTTCGCGGACGTCGAGGCGGACACGCGTGGCGTCCTCGCCGTCGATCAGCAGGCGTCGGTAGAGCGCTGCAACCTCTTCCATTTCGGACGGGCCCATGCCGTGCCGGGTGAGTTCCTGCGTTCCAAGGCGGAGTCCCGATGGTGACATGGCCTTCGTGTCGCCCGGAAGCATGTTCATGTTCGTGACGATCCCGGCGGTTTCGAGCAAGGCTGCAGCGTGCCGTCCGGCTCCAGAATCGGACGTACCGTGCCGCGTCAGGACCTGATGGCTGGCCGTGTAGCCACGGTCCTCTGCCAGCACGTCAAAGCCCTCGGCGGCAAGGGCAGCCGCCAAGGCCTTCGCGTTGGCGACGGTGTCGTGGGCGTAGTCGACGCCGAACGCTTCGAACTCGGCCAGCGCGACCGCCTTGCCGGCGACGTGGTGCAGGTGGTAGGAGGAATTCGTGCCGGGGAAGACGGCGGTGTTGAGTTTCCGTTGCAGTTGCTCGTCGTCGCTGTCGCTGAGCAAAAAACCGCCCTGTGGGCCAGGGAAGGTCTTGTGCGACGAACCGGTCACGACGTCGGCGCCTTCGCGCAGCGGGTCTTGGAAGGCACCACCGGCGATCAGCCCGAGGACGTGAGCGCCATCGTACATCACGTGGGCCCCCACCTCATGGGCCGCGTCGGCCATCTCCTGAAGCGGCATTGGGAACAGGAAGACCGAGGCACCAACGAGGGCCATGGACGGCTCGACCTCGCGGATGAGCGCGCAGGCCGCATCGACGTCCGGCTCCATCCGTTCCGCGTCCCACGGGTAGGTGGTCAGGTCAAGACCGCGCAGGCCCACTGCGCCCATGCGGGCGTGCGAGATGTGGCCGCCGTCGGCGGTCGAGACGGCCGTGATGCGGTCCCCCGGCTTGGTCAAGGCCTTCAGCGCCGCCATGTTGGAGACGGTCCCCGACGTGGGCTGCACGTTGGCGAAGCGGGCGTTGAAGACCCGCTTGGCCGCTTCGATGGCGAGGGATTCGATGGTGTCGAAGTCCTCGCAGCCCTGGTAGTAGCGCTTGCCGGGCAGGCCTTCCGCGTAGCGGCCGTGGAGGTCGCTGTCCACGGCGCGGCGCACAAGCGGGGAGATGACGTTCTCGCTGGCGATCATCGGAAGACCGGTGCCGTAGTGCCTCCCGCTCGCCTCGACGGCGTTGAGCACCGCCTCGGCCATGTCCCGTGCGCCGTCCATGTGCACCGGCTGGTGGCGTCGCCCTTTTTCGCTATCGTTGCACGGCAACACAAGCGAGGAAGGACAGGGGTTGAAAAGCGAACATCTTCGCGTTTCGCCCGTGCTCCTTGAGGTCAACGGCCTACGCAAGTCCTTCGGCTCCGGCTCCCGCCGCCTCGACGTCCTGAAAGGCGTCGACCTGACCCTCAATCAGGGCGAACTCGTCGCCCTGATGGGGCCCTCCGGCAGCGGGAAATCCACCCTGCTCAACATCGTTGGCGGCCTGCTGGCCGGCGACGAGGGCAACATCGCCTTGGACGGCCGCAATTACGGCCTCAAGGGGCCGGCGAGCGTTGTGGACGTGCGCCGGGAAAAGGTGGGGTGGATCTTCCAAGACTTCCACCTCATCGACGGCCTGACGGCCTTGGACAACGTCGCCTTCGCCCTTGAGGTCGCGGGCATGGGGGGCAAGGAAGCCGAGCAGCGCGCTGTTGAGGCCCTCGAGCGGGTCGGGCTCGCCGACCGCATGGGGCACGTGCCCGAGCAG
>JALRLN010000147.1 GCA_023254445.1 Candidatus Poseidoniaceae archaeon
CACCCGGGAGATCTCGAGCGATTTATATACGGTGCACCCGGGAGATGTTCTTTAAGTTATATTTTATAAACCCTAAACCCTACACGTCGCGGCGGTTCACGAACCGTCGCGGGGAGATGCTTAGACTGGTCTCTCAATCGGGAGTGTGTTGAACCTTACGCATGGAGTGGGTGTATGCGTTGGCTGATGGAATCGCCTCGCTTATCGAGTCGTCTATGGTTCCCTCTTCTCGTTTTGTCTTCGATTCTATCATCGGTCGCTGGCGGAGCGCATCGTTGAGCGCGCTCGCGAGAAGGAAGAGGTGAACCACCGCAGAATGCATGCTGACCCACCATGCGAGCAGGACAATGCTCGGCCCTTGTGCCGCCCCGGTCCCCTCGAGGACCGCATCGTAGTAGGGCAGGAACAGGCTGTCGAACTCAAGGACAGCGACCAGTGCCCCAAGCGCCATGCCCCACAACACGTGGTTCCAGACCAAACTCAGGTCGTAGAAGCCCATGTACCGTGAGAGGACACCGGTCCACGTGAGCCCCATCCCGAGCAGCCCAAGCAGCCCGGCGATCTGGAACACGACGACGTCTTGCACGTGACGACCTCAACCACGCCGTTGAAGAAGCATCGGTTGGCGAGAGGTTGAAACCGCTCCAACGGAACCCCTTGCCATGGCGCGGCTCCTGCTGTTCGGTGGCAAGGGCGGGGTGGGCAAAACCACGTGCTCGGCGGCCACGGCAGTGCGTCTTGCCGATGCGGGCCTACGGGTCTTGTTGGTCTCCAGTGACCCAGCGCACTCCACGTCGGACTCGCTTGGCCTTCCACTCAGCAGCGAACCGACGCGGGTCGACCAGGTCCGGGGATTGTGGGGCCTCGAGATGGACCCTGAGCGTCGCATGGCCGACATCATGCCTCGGCTGGGCGACGCGCTGCAAGGCCTGGGCCAATCCGGACCCTTGGCAGGCCTCGGGGCCTTCGGCGGTTCAGACATTGGCAGCGTTGCAGGTGACGTCGGTCGCGAGGTCAAAGCCAGCGACATGCTGCTCCCCGGGCTCGACGAAGCCCTTGCCTTCGATGAATTGCTCCGTCATATCGAGGACCTCCGTTGGGACGTGGTCGTGTTCGACACGGCGCCAACGGGTCACACCCTCCGCTTCCTCGCCCTTCCGGAATTGATCGACGCGTGGTCCGACAGGCTGCTGCGGTTGATGCGAGCCTCTGGCGGCATCCGATCGATGCTCTTTGGACGCAAGGAGAGCGATGCGATGCGGGACGAACTTGAGCGCTTCCGCAAGCGTGTGCTGCACGTCCGTCGCATCCTGAGCGACCCCGCGACGACACGGTTCACGCTCGTCACCATCCCTGAGCGGATGGGGGTCAACGAGACGGTACGTGCCAACACGGCGTTGAGGGAGCATGGTCTTCCCGTCACGGGATGCGTCGTCAACCGGGTCACGCCAGACCTTGACCACCCCTTCCTTCAGCGGCGAAGGGACGAGGAGCAGTCGCGGATGTTGGAATTAGAGGATGAACTCGATGGCTTGACCCCCGTGCAACTGCCGCTGATGGACACGGAGGTCCATGGCTTGCCTGGCCTCCGAAACCTCGCAGAGCACCTCTACGGGCCGCTGTCGACGCTGCCTGAGAGCATTGGGCCCCACCTCCTTGACGGACCCTTGGCCCAAGAGGTCCACCGGTCCATTGTGCGGAGCAGCACCGAGGAAGGGGAGGTGATCGAACTGCACTTGCCCGGTTTGGACCGCGAAGATTTGAGTTTGCGCAGCGAGGACGGACGCCTGCTGGTTGGCGTGAACGGCCACGAGCGGCACGTGCCCTCCGAGGTGCACGTCAAGGCCAGTTCGGTGAAGGCCCGCTTCAAGGGTGACGTGCTCCACCTCAGCGTCCCGCGTTGAGGACAACAGGTTCAAGCCGATGGGGCTGGAGGGGACTGCATGGCGCTTGAGGGATTGTCCAAGGGGATTTTTCGCTCCCTTGGATTCCTCAAATCCCGTCGGAAGTTGAACGAAGAAGAACTTCGGGAGATGACGAAGAGCCTGCGTCGCGCCCTTCAGGAAGCCGATTTCAACGTCCGTCAGACCAAGGAAATCGTCGAGCGCCTCGAGACGAGGATGCGTGAAGAAGAGCCACGAGCCGGGGTGACGCTGCAAACCCATGCCATGAACATCCTCTACACGGAGCTTGTGCGCATCTTGGGCCCGGCCTCGCAGTTCCGTCCACAGAACTCGACCCTCCTCCTCGTTGGCCTGTACGGTCAAGGAAAGACGACCACGACCGCCAAACTTGCGGAGTGGTACCGCCGACGTCACGGCCTCCGGGTCGCGGTCATTGAGGCCGACGTTCATCGTCCGGGGGCCTACGCGCAACTTTCGCAACTGCTCGAGGGCACCAACGTCCAGGTGTACGGGGAGCCCGACACAAAGGACGCAGCGACCATCGTTCGGAACGGCCTGGCCGCCACAACATCGGCCGATTTCGTCATCATCGACACGGCCGGTCGTCACGAACTTGACACCGAACTTGTGGACGAACTCGACGCTATTGCAGCCTTGGCGCAAGCCGAGGAGCGCTGGCTTGTCATCGATGCTCAGGTCGGACAAGCAGCAGGACATGTCGCCTCGTCCTTCCACCAATTGGCCGGCGTGACGGGCATTGTCGTCACCAAACTTGACGGCACAGCACGTGGCGGTGGGGCGCTGTCGGCCGTGGCGGCCACGGGTGCTCCCATCGTCCACATTGGTGTGGGTGAGCAGGTCAAGGACCTCGAGAAGTTCGAATCGGACCGCTTCATCTCGCGTCTCCTTGGCATGGGCGACATTCAGGGGTTGATCGACCTTGCACCGGAGGACTTGGACGAGGAGGAGGCCCTTCGTTTGACGCAGCGGCTCATGTCGGGCCGTTTCACGCTCAACGACATGTACAAGCAAATGGAAATGATGGCGAAGGTCGGCACCATTGACAAACTGATGTCCTTCCTCCCCGGCGGCATGCTTGGTGGCATGGCGAGCGCGTCCAAAGCCCAAAAGGAAGCCATGCAGGCCAACCTCGATACCTACCGGGTCATCATGGACAGCATGACGACGTGGGAAAAGAACGAGCCTGCCAAGATCAAAGTGGACCGCGTCCGCCGCATCGCCCGAGGCGCAGGTGTCCGTGAGAAGGAAGTCAGGGAACTCATCGGTCAATGGAACCGCTCGCGCAAGATGATGAAGGGCATGGGTGGGAACCGTCGTCTGAACAAGCAGATGCGTCAGATGATGAAGGACGGCGAGATGGACCTCGACGGGGACAGCCTTCCCTTCTGATCAGCGGCTTCGCCGTCGCATCCACGTCTCGATGATGATGGCGACGACGAAGAGCGAGGCGTCGAACGTCAATGGATGAACCCTCGTGACCTCGGTGGATTGTCCCGTCGG
>JALRLN010000148.1 GCA_023254445.1 Candidatus Poseidoniaceae archaeon
CCTCGAGGTCGTGGCCAAAGTCAATCCAGAATTGGCCGTGGACGGGCAAGGGGATCCAGAATGGCCGTACGCCTACATGCACGGTGACGCATCGGAACCGTTCAGCATCCGCGTCATGCACCGGATGAACATCGACGGAACGATGATTGTCGACGGAACGAACCCAGTGTACTACTTCGACTCCACCATCAACAACGGCGACGGGACCTTTGGCAACTGGGCGACCTTGTGGCACGCCGAGGCGCTTGCAGGTGCAGGCGTCGATTTCGCGCAGGCATCGGTGCTGAAGCCCTACCCGACAAACTGGGACGGCGATCTCGCAACGCTGACCGGCCAAGCCACGCTGCTCCGGTCGTTCATCAGCACGAACGCCACCCACTGGTTCATTCGCTTGACCAACGGTGCTGACGCCGATGTGCCTCCCTGTGGTGCGGTGGACATCAACGACCCCCTGAGCCCCATCCGGTGCGAGATTGTGCCCGAGATGAACACCGGTGACAGCCTTGTCGTGACCGGAACCGTGTCGAACCGAACGAACGTTGCATGGGATGCGGACCCCGTGGCCCTGCAGGTGGACATCGACAACAACGGCCAGTTCCTTGGCGCACAGGAGACCGCGTTCGCCGGTCGCCCGACGATCACCGACGGCGAAGCCCGCTACACCTACAACTGGACGTGGTACAGCCAGTACAGTTCTGGCACCTACGGGATGCGCGTGGACTTCACCAACTCGGCGTACTACTACACCGGGAATTCGACGACCCTCGCCCAGACGGGCGCGTACATCAACGCGACCGTTGTCGGGACGACGGACTTCCTGACGACCTCTGTGCCTCGCCTCTACCGCAACTCGACGACCACCATCCAGGCGAAGCTCGTGGACAACGCCCTCCGCCCCGTGCGCAACGAAGCGGTCAACTGGACCTGGTCCGGTGACGGACGCACCGGCGTCAACTTCACCGACGACAACGGCTTCTTCGAGGTCCCCTTCAACGTCAGCGCGACCGACCCATTGGGTCAGTTCAGCCTGACCTTCGCCTTCGGAGGAAACCCCCTGATGAAGGGCTCCTTGGTGGAGGAGGAAGTCTGGATCGTGTCGAGGACCTACCTCGGCGTGGTCGATACCGACCCCTCGTTCCGGCAGTCCGGCGACCGCTGGGATTTCACAGCACAGGTGAAGGACGACGGGAAAACGCGGGACCGTGACGCGATTGGTGCCGCGTTGGACGGAGCGACGCCACCGTCTGGTGGCTTGGTCGACGTCATCTTCGAAGGCACCGACTTCGAAGGCGTGCAGCACCGGCAGCACATTGCGACGCTTGCTCCGAGCGCGGGATTGATCTCGCTGCCCGAGCCTCAGCCCGACGGCTCCCACCTGTGCTTCTACGACGCGAACGGGGACGGCTTTGCCGACCGTGACGTCAACAAGGACGGCCTCAGCCGCAACGAAAGCATCGGCTGCTTGCGGGCGGACATCACCCCGCTCGACCCCGCCCTGCTTCGTGAGGACCCCGAGTCCTTCCTGCCGGACGGCTTCGGTCCCGTGGACGTCATCCTGCGCTTCGAGGAAAACCTCCCCAACGAAGGCTGTGCACCGCTTGACGTGACCTCGCTCGGCATCCAGGGCGTCTGGGACACTTGCACCAGCGTTCCCGGCAACGACCACTTCCGTGTCGTGATGACGCACAACGCGAACGGCTTCGCGCTCATCGGCCGCACCAGCCTGAGCATCGACGACCAAATCGTGTACACCAGCGAAATCGACCCCCTGACCGGCGAGACGGTTCCCAAGCCCATGGTCGTCACCGGTGTCCTTGAGGACGAACTTGGCACCGCCATCCCCGGCCGGCTTGTGCGCGTCAACTACGAGATGGTCAACGGCCAGTCCGGACCGGTTGCGTGCTTCAACGACGTCACCGACACGGACGGGAACTTCGCCATCACCTGCCCGCTCGAGGGCGTGATGGCGGGGAAGGCCAAGGTCACCGTGACCTATTCCTCCTACGACAACAACGACGCCTACCGTTACGAGAACCGCACCGTGCAGACCGAGTTCGCCGTGTTCAGCAACTCGACCTTGGCGATCACCGAGGTTGGACCGTTCAAGTCCAGTGTCGAGACGTACACGCTGCAGAACGGGTCCAGTTACCCGGTCCTCTACCTCAAGGAATCCTTCCACATCGACGCGCGCCTGCTGCAGGCGAACGGTGCTGCTGTGGGCGGCAAGTGCCTGAACATCTACCTCGACCCCGAGGAGAACATTCGGCCCATCGCCACCATCCGAACCAGCGATTTGGACGGGACCGTCGAGTGGTTTAGCGGCGACCCCACACAAAACCCGACGCTCCGTGGTGTGGAAACCACCGGTGGAAAACTCGAGGGCTTCCGAACGCTGCGCGTCGCCTTTGAGCCCGACCGAAACGTTCCCGGTGGCTGCGACAAGGACATCTCGAACGTGCTGAACGGTTCGTCGATGGACACCATCGTGCTCGTGCGTTCCCGCGTTGACCTCCAGGTCCTCGAGTCGTGGAGCCGTGTCGGCGACAACGGCGCCGACACGAACGAGATCATCGAAGGTCGCGTTGCGCTTCTCCGTGACCGCCTCAACATCGCGGTCGAAAACGAAGAAGTCGTCTTCGCGATGCAGTACTGGTCGGACACCGAGAACGAGTGGGTGACCGAGAGCCGCATCCGCGACACAACCAACGAACAAGGCCGCGCGAACTTCACCTGGGAGTACCCCGGCCAAACCTGCGAAGGCAACGAGTGCGACGGCTTGTGGCGTATCGTCGCCTACTACCAAGGCAGCACCTACTTCGCCGAGGCCACCGACAACGTGACCCACGAGATCGAATACCTCGCGAAGGTCGAGGCCGCCAGTGATGGCTTCTTCTCCACATCGGTTGTTGCGAGCCTGTCGATCATCCTCGTGGCGTTGGCCATCGCTGGCGCCCTGGTGTACCAGCGCTCCGTCGCCCGTCGCAAGGTCGACCAACTCCGTGGCCTCATCTCCACGATGGCGTGGAACCTCGAGACCTCGAACGAATACATCGCGGCCATTTTCCAGGGCTACAAGGACTTGGTCAAGTTCTTCCGCAAGTATGGCTTCATGAAGAAGGTCTTCGAAACCACCCGTGAGTTCGAGGCGGCGGTCCGTCAAGCGTTCAACATGGTGCCTGAAGAGCAACTCGACGCCTTCCTCGCCATCTTCGAAGAGGCCAGGTACTCGGACCACACCATCGATGCCAGCCACCGCGATCGCGCCCTCCAGACGCTTGGTGGCATCACCACCTCGCTCACGCGTGCGCTCGGT
>JALRLN010000149.1 GCA_023254445.1 Candidatus Poseidoniaceae archaeon
CTCACCGTTGAAGCAGCCGAACGAAAAGGAATCCTCCTTACGCAGGAACGTGTCCGGGACTGTGCCGGTTGCTTCACAATCGGTCGGTTTCACCCACGCCTCCACCGTGAAGGACGTCGTTATGGACCCGAGTGTATAACCTGCGGTGGTCGCCGGGGCCGTGAGGTACTGGTTCGTGGCACCTTGGTTCAACTCGAGGGCCAAATCCTCGTACGGCTCACCTGGCCGGAGGGTCTCTGAATCCTCAATTTCGATCTCGTCGCAAACGTACGGGCCGGAACCCGTGCACGCACCATCGTAGGTGAATCGGGTGAAATCGGCGTCCCATGTAGGTCCAGCAGAAGCAACGGTTCCGTTGTTGTTGAAGCCCGAAAGGTCAGCGACGTTCGTGCCGCTGCCGCTGTAGGAACTGCTGTTGGTGGGGTCAAGATGGAGCCGAAGGTCAAGGTTGTCCAACCCGTCACCCGGTGGAGGTGAGGTCCACGCGACGGACGGCGGGCCCTCTGGGCTGAGTTCAGGCGTTGGGTACGACCATCCCTGCATCGCACCGATGTAGGAGGTCTGGGCGAGCGCGAGCATCAGCAGCGAGAGAACCATGGCGCGGCCCTGCTTCTGGTCCAAGGAATCACCCTCAATGTTCGGTCATCGCCTGCGCTTGCTCAACCCAGCCCGCAACCTTGCCCGACGCCCCAACGGCTTCCCCGAGGGAGGACAGGCCGTCCTCGTCGAGCGCGAGCAGGTCCGCCAAGGAGGTCACGCCGGCGAGTTCGAGTTTAGCGACCATCGCCGGCCCGACGCCCTTCAGGTCGGAAAGCGACGCGGTTGGAGCGTCTCCGCTTGGGTCGCCCTCAGCGTCACCGTCGTCTTCGGCTTCTGACACCTCCGCGGCGCTCGACGCTTCCTCATCGGCACCGTCGTCCGACGTGGCCTCTTCTGTTTCGGCGGGCTTCGCTTCAGCGCCTCCCTCAGCGGCCTCCTCCGTGGGCTCAGCGTCACCCGGGCCGTCTGCGTCCTCTGCATCGTCGGCGTCCTCCGCGTCGCCCACATCGGGCTCATCGGCGGATGCATCCCCACCGGATTGTTCAGCGATCTCACGTTCGATGCGCTCTTCCTTGTCGGCACGAAGCGCTTCTTCGTCGAGCCCGTCAACTGCGGCCTCGTCGCCTTCGTCGGATGCATCGTCGGCATGGCCGTCGTCTGCAGCGGCTTCGGCCTGCTTTTCGGCCTTCTTCAGGGCCTTTTCTGCCTGCTTGAGGGCCTTGGCCTCGGCACGGGCCTCGGCCTCCGCTTCCTCAAACTCCCGCGCGGCCTGAAGCATCTCTTCCTGCTCCTTGCGCTTCGCTTCGGCTTCTTCGGCCAAGGCGGCAACTTCCTCTTCGACATCGGCGGCGGTGTCGGCCGCCTCAGCCTTGGTTGCTGCTTCGAGTTCGTTCAGCGCAAGGCGCTCTGCTTTTTCCTCCTCGGTTAGCGCATCCTCTGCTGCGCTGCGAGCGGCCAAGGCCTTGGCCTCGTCCTCACCGGCCTGAATGGCCGCTTCGTACCGAGCCTGAAGGGAAGCGCGCTCCCCAGTTCGACGCACCTGCGCCGCCTCAAAGGCGGCCCTGGCCTCGAGGTATTCACGCGCCTCCTTCATGTGCACCTCCCATGAGAGGTAGACCTCGTTCTTGCCCAAACGTCCCTTGAACACAAATTCCTCACCTTCGAGGGAGCGATGCTCGCTGTCGTCAAAGACGAGCAGGAACGCAAGGCGACCGTCGACGTCGGCTTTGAGATCGAGGCTTGGCGGAGCGGACCTGTCGGCTGGAACGGCCTTGAAGCGGCCCTTGTTGTGCTCATCGTTCGCGTCCTCGATTCGAACAATACTCCCGGGAATGATGTGCTGCACGGAAATCACCTCGTCCGTCTGCACCCAACCGCCGGGGGAAATCAGGCGCTTGCCACGGACGACGAAGGGGGCCTCCTCGGTCCCTTCGCCTCGCATGAACGCCGGAGTCGAGGACAGAAGGTGGGGCAAGGGTGCGTCCGCACGTCCGAGCGTTCGGCTCCAGGCCATCCCTCCCCCGACAATTGCACCGGCCAACAGCAAGGCCCAGTACCATTCGGAGATCCACGTCACCACGAGGGCAGCAACGACGGCGATGCCGATGATGAGGAACGGAATGTCGCGTTCACCAAGGTTCCTGACCATGATGATTCCACCTCCACTTCAGTTATCAGCATCGTGATTCTGCTGGCCGGTTCGCTCATCAGGAGTTTCCTTTGTGCAAGGCCTTGGCTTGCTTGGCCCATTCGTCGCGCTTCACGCGTCCGGGGAAGAACTCGATGGCGAGGTTCACCTCCTCTTCGATCTCAGGCGTCATTTTGCCGACCTGCTTGAAGGTGTAGATGCCCAGCGCGTTCAGTTTCTCCTCGATGAAGGGTCCAATCCCTTTGATGGCCTGCAGGTCGTCCTTTTCGGACGCTGCTGCGACCCCAAGCGTGGCGAAATCGATGGACTCCGCTTTCTCCTCAACGCGCGCCAATTCCTCGGCCTTCTTCAGGGCCTTGGCATCGAGCTGCACGTCCTGCCCGAGCAGGATCTTCGCTTGGTTCACCCACTGGTCTCGCTTGACGCGTCCAGGGAAGAACTCGATGGCTTCGTTCACCTGCTCTTCGAGGGTGCTCGACATCTTGCTGACCTGCGACCAGGTGTAGATGCCGAGGGCGTTCAATTTCTCCTCGATGAAGGGCCCAATCCCCTTGATGGCCTGCAGGTCGTCCTTCTCGGACGCGGTCGCGACACCAAGCACGCCGAAGTCGATGCTGGATGCGCGTTCCTTCACCCGGTTGAGTTCCTCGCGTTTCTTGGCTTCCTTCGACGATGCAGCAGCGGTGGCCTTGGCTTCCTCTTCTGCCGCCTTCTTTGCAGCGGCCTCTTCCTTGGCCTTCGCCTCGGCGGCAGCCTCTTCCTCAGCCTTCGCCTTGGCTTCCTCCTCTGCCGCCTTCTTCGCAGCGGCCTCTTCCTCGGCCTTCGCCTTGGCGGCAGCCTCTTCCTCGGCCTTCGCCTTGGCTTCCTCTTCTGCCGCCTTCTTTGCAGCGGCCTCTTCCTCAGCCTTCGCCTTGGCGGCAGCCTCTTCCTCGGCCTTGGCCGCTTCCATCGATGGCTCATCGCCTTCGTCTGCAGGACCCTCGACGGCCTCGGGCGGCGCTTCGGGAGCGTCGCCAGTGACCGAGACCTGCCAATGCAGGTGGACGGACGCATGGCCAACGCGCAGGCGCCCTTCATGCACGCTTCCGGGCGTCAACGTCGCGGCCCTCGCGTCGAAGCG